>JAHEBE010000042.1 GCA_024642365.1 Algoriphagus sp. | reverse complement strand
GCATTTCTGGAAACATAGCTTCCTTGTGCTCCAGCATGAAGGAAACTTGTTTCTCCAAGCCTCAAGCGATAACTATAGACCAAACCAATCTCATAATTTTGACTTTGAGTAAAGGATTCATTTGCCCCAGAAATCAAAATACCAACTCCTGAATTATACCGTTCTGAAAAATGATCAAGATAAGCTGAATAGGCAACAAAGCTTTGATCCAAACTTGGCCATTGGGTTCTGAAACTAGCTCCTATTCTGGTCATTCCAGTAGCACCAGAAAAAGCAGGATTTAAATACAGTGGATTTGCATAAAACTGAGAATACTGAACATCCTGAGCCTTTGATTGTGCACACACCAAAAGAACTAGAGCCAAAAACAGAATCTTATGCATCACCGGATCAATTTAAATTTTCCGGATTCCGTAACCCTTTCCCCATCAATTGACACTCCATTAAACTTATAAAAGTAAAACCCTGCATTTAATAATTCTCCGTTCAACTTACCATCCCAACCTTCACTTGTCAATTCATCTGTTCTAAAAAGTAACTCCCCCCAATTATTGAAAATCATGAATTCCAACTCTGCCAATCCTTTAAATTTTGGGAAAAATGTCTGATTAAGAACATCCAATGGGGTGAATCCTGTTGGAAACATCACTCGATAACTTCTTGTAATTGCTACTGTCTTTACTACAGTTTGAGTGCATCCATATTGGTCAGTAATCAAAAGTTCTACTTCAAATTCTCCTTTTTTTCCAAACACATGGATTGGGTTTTTTAGATTCGAAGAACCTCCATCACCAAAATCCCATTCCCATTTTACCGCTCGCGGATCGGAAAGATCAGTAAATTGAATCGGATCATCTGGAAAAATTCCACCTTGCTCCTCTCCCTTAATATCAGTGCCTTCGACAACAAAATCAAACTCAGCTACAAGGACCTTATCTAAAATAACTACTTCTAATCGACTCGGCTCATTGTAACATTCCAAGTCCTTGAACTTAACAAAAAGGTCATAAACACCTGTATTCGAGACCTTTTTTAATTCCTCGTTTCTATATTCTTTTCCAATACCTTTTAACAAATAATCAAATGACCCCAAATCAAACCCTGAAATGGCTTCAGTGACATCTACTGATTGACCCGGAGTACAACCGACAATTGGGTTTGAAATTGAAACCGATGGAACTTCTGGAAATTCCACAGTTACTTTATTCGATTTGGCTGGACAATTTTTTCGATTTAACCCGATGACTTGATATTCACCTGGTTCTGAGACCAAAAAAAAGTTTTGATCAGCTCCTTCAATTAAAACATCATTCTGGTACCATTCGAATCTGAAATAATCTTCTTCCCCTACGCCAGACAAAGATATTTTTTCTCCTTTGCAAAGTTTGATTACCTCATTTGGGCTTTCATTCGTTCCTGTGAGTCTAAGGCTAATCGGCTCAGGAGAATCTTTGATTAGCAGTGTCATCGAATTTCCCGAGGAGCTCTTCCCATAGGAATCTGTCAACGTATAATAAACCGTCACTTTTTGATCGGTGAAGCCAGGATTTGGAAAAAAAGTAAAATCCCCTCCTACATCTCCGGCTTTGAATGTGCCTTGTGGAAGTTCCAAAACCCTATTTTCTTCTCGACATTTAGCTTGAGAGCATACATCTTCAGATTCTTCCTCGATATCTGCTAAAGAGGCATAGAACTGCAAACACCGAATCACACTATTTTCATTTGGCAAAACAACTTCTTCATCTGTAATGAAGTAAGTGTTTTCCTGCCCTTCGCAAGAAGCTTTTTCATCAAAATCAACCCCTATTGGATCCTGAAGAGCCTCGTCATTGGATACTTCCACTAATAAGTTTCGAATTTCGTGATAATTCGTAAAGCCCCCTGTAGATGCCGCGAATCCTATCTTTAGATTTTTTGGGGCAGGAAAATCATAGGGTCGATCGAAAATGGTTACCATTCGAGGTTGATTCAGAGTAGTAGTAACCATCATTCTGAGTGTCACAAAATAGCCTGTTTTATCCGGTTTCGGCTGGAGTTCCAAAAACACCTTTCTATAGCCTGGCTGATTAGGATCAATAACACGCTGACTTCCTGGACCACCTGAACTAATAGGAAATTGGCCTCCAGGATTCAGTCCGTCATTACCAGTAGTCATTGTCTTTCTTCCTACAAGAAAACCATAGCCAGCGTTCCCATTTCCTGGTCCACGAATTACAATTGCATCTGGAACCAAGTCAGTACCTACCCCTGGGAAACCACCAACTTTATTTTCTGAGGTATTGCCAAAATTCCCAAACTCATCGAACCCAATCCCGATATAAGCTCTTGACAATCCGGGGTCGCTACCTCTTTGAGCATATCCAAGCGAACCCCCAAATCCACCCGCTGAAAAAACTGGAACATCTGCATCAAAAAGAAAAAAGGAAAGCCCATCTGCTCTTCTTAATACATCTCCTCCGTAACTGAAATATTCAAAAGAAGCCTTGATTCCAAAAACAGATGGAAAAGGAATATCAATATAAACATATCCCCTTTGGCTGGTTTGATTTTCTGTCAATCGTAAAACCCCATCAATCAATCTCGCATTTCCTCCAAATACAGTAGCCTCCTGTGTTGATGTACCATCAAAGGTCTCACAATAAGGAAAGCCTATTTGCCCATAGGATTTGCCCAAGAAAATTAAAAAGAAAAGGATAAGCGATATGTATCGCATTTTGGTGCTGTATAGATTGAATATCAAAAATATACTTGGAAAAGTCTGAAGACAAAAAAGCCTCTCAAAATAATTTGAAAGGCTATTGATTATCTTAAAATAGTTTGCTCTCGATCTGGCCCAATCGAAACAAGTTTGATTGGGACTCCAAGCTCCCCTTCTAAGTAAGAAACGTAATCTTTTAATTCAATCGGAAAATTTTCGTAGTCTCGAATGCCTTTTAATGTAGTATTCCAGCCCTTCATAGTTTTATAAACTGGCTCAACATCCATCTCAGAAATCTCGAAACTTAGTCGATCAATCCGTTCTCCAGTTGGCATTTTATAGTGCGTACACACTTTTATTTCTTCAAAAATATTTAGCACATCACCCTTCATCATAAATAGCTGAGTCACTCCATTTATCATAATCGAATAGCGCAACGCTGGTAAATCTAGCCAACCACATCTTCTTGGTCTACCTGTAGTGCTCCCAAATTCATTTCCTTCTTTCCTCATACGCTCTCCGGTCTCATCGAAAAGTTCGGTTGGAAATGGCCCACTACCTACTCTGGTGCAATAAGCTTTAAATATTCCAAAAACCTCACCAATTTTTGAAGGAGAAACCCCTAATCCAGTGCAAGCACCGGCAGTCATCGTGCTGCTACTCGTCACAAAAGGATATGATCCAAAATCAATATCAAGGAGTGAACCTTGCGCTCCTTCTGCCAAAATCCTTTTGTTTGAAGACAAAGCATCATTAACAACGTATTCGCTATCGATCAGATTGAGCGTTTTGAAGAACTCTACCGCAGAAAAAAACTGAATCTCCATTTCTTCTAATGCATCCGTTGGATGATTGTAGAATGAAAGAACTGTTTTGTGCTTTTCTACTAATGCTTGATATTTCTCCTTAAAATCTGGATTTAAGATATCACCTACTCTAAGTGCAGTTCTACCAATTTTATCTTGATAAGTTGGCCCGATTCCCTTTAATGTTGACCCAATTTTTTTATCTCCTTTTGCAGCTTCCATTGCAGCATCGAGGAGTTTGTGGGTTGGGATGATAATGGTTGCTTTCTTGGAGATCACTAGATTCTTCATGTAATCAATAGAAAACTTACTTAACCCATCTATCTCTTTTTTTAGGATAATCGGGTCTAAAACCACTCCATTCCCGACAATATTCAGAATATTAGATCTAAAAATCCCAGACGGAATCTGATGCAAGACATGTTTAATCCCATCAAATTCAAGAGTATGCCCAGCATTAGGACCTCCCTGAAATCGAGCAACAATCTCATATTTAGGAGCTAAAACATCTACAATTTTTCCTTTTCCTTCATCTCCCCATTGGAGACCTAGAAGTACATCCATCTTCATTTGATGTTCGGTCTATTCGTTTACACTAGTCTTTTTGAAGCGTGAAATTTGCGATAAGCGCATAGAAAACCAAGGATTAAAAGGTTTTTATTATTGCAATCTCAAATTTGAAAAAATGACGCCGAGTTTTTTCTCAATTAGGATCTGCTTGAATTTTTAAAATCCTCCACAGAGTCAAAAACTTTAAAAATGTTGTTAAGCTTCGTAATGATCAACAATTTTTTCACATGTTCCGAAGGAGCAGTGAGGTAAACTTCCCCTCCAATGTTTCTCATTTTAGTCAACATGGTAATGAGCAAGCCAATCCCACTTGAGCTAATGTATCTAACCTCGCTCAGGTCTATTACAAATGTTTTTGCCCCCGCTTGAATCGCATCAGAAACTAGCTCGACCAATTTCGGCCCCACCTCATCACCGATTAAATCACCTTGGATAAAAAGGTAATTAGCAAGCTCGTCTTTGGAGGTATTAAAAGTGAGTTTCATGAGGTCTTAGGTTTTTTATTTTGGCAGTTTTCATTATTACAATTCCCGTATAAAATCAGAGAATGGTGTAATACTTTAAAGTTTAGAATATCTCCAACGGTATTTTGAATGTTTTGGATTCGGGGATCGCAAAATTCCAAAACCTCATTGCAGGTGACACAAATCAGGTGGTCATGTTGCTTATAGCCATAAGACTTTTCGAATTGGGCTAGATTTTTTCCAAACTGATGTTTGGTAACCAGATCACATTCTACCAAAAGGTCCAATGTATTATAAACAGTCGCCCTACTTACTCGATAATTTTTGTTTTTCATGCTGATGTAGAGTGATTCCACATCAAAATGCCCACCTCGACTATAAATCTCTTCTAAGATTGCATAGCGTTCCGGTGTTTTTCTAAGCTTTTGGGTTTCAAGGTAAGCTGTGAAAATTTTCTTAACCTCTTCGAAATGGGTAATATTTAAAGGCATTTCAGCGATTTTTTTCAAATATAACTCTACTATCCTATAAATGATTCACGAATCAATCAAACCTCGCAACCTTTAATATCCCCTCAACCATGGCAAGGTTTGAAATCAATTTATCCAAATGACTAGTGCTATTCACGTACAGTTTGATTGTTCCTTCAAAAATACCCGCATCAGAATCCACTGTAATGGAACGCATGTTCACTTTTAGTTCATTCGAAATCACTTTGGTTACGTCATTGATTAATCCCACTCGATCTGTCCCGACTATACGAAGCCCAGCCAAAAACGCAATTTCTTTTTGGCTAGTCCATCGTGCTTTGATGACTCTATTCCCATGATTTGAAAGTAATTCAAGTGCATTTGGACATGAGGTTCTGTGAATTTTTATTCCCTCATTAACGGTCACAAATCCAAATACATCATCCCCAGGAATCGGATTACAGCATTTCGCTAAAATGTAATCCACCACATCCATATCCTCCCCTATCAACAGCTGATCATGATCAGGCCCTTTCAGGTTTTTGATCTCCTTGGTGAAGGAAGATTCATCTTTAACCTTTTCTTGTGTGCCTTTATTCTTGAGCTTTTGACCTTCCTTAAAGTCTTTGAACGTCTTAATTGAAGTCGGATCTATGCTACCTTTTCCTACTCGGTAATAAAATTCATTAGCAGTTTTCAATTCGAAAAATGCCCGGAGTTTTTCAATGTTTTCGGAAGTAAACTCCATTTTCATCTGCTTTAGCTTTCGCTGGACTATTTCCTTTCCATCGACTATGGCAGATTTTTTTTCCTCACGAAGCGCATCTTTTATTTTTGCTTTGGCTCGCGATGTCACGACTGTCGAAAGCCAATCTTCCGTTGGTTTTTGTTTGTTGGAGGTTAAAATCTCTACCTGATCCCCATTTTTCAACTTATGGGAGATAGGTACCAATCGTTGATTGACTTTTGCCCCAATACATTTGGCTCCAATTTGGGTATGGATTTCAAACGCAAAATCCAAGGCAGTCGAACCAAATGGAAGAACTTTTAGCTCACCTTTAGGCGTGAAAACAAAAACTTCCTCATGAAATAGATTTCCTCGGAAGTCATCCATGAATTCGATAGCATTCCCATCATTAGACTCTAAAAGTCCACGCACCTGGGTGATCCAATCATCGAGTCCTTTTGGTGCTTTAGTCCCTTCTTTTTCTTTGTATTTCCAATGTGCAGCATAACCTCTTTCGGCTATTTCATCCATTCTGGCTGTTCGGATCTGTACTTCCACCCATTGCCCAGTGTTACTCATTACCGTTGTATGGAGCGATTCATACCCATTTGAGCGAGGCGTGCTAATCCAGTCTCGAAGACGATCCGGATTTGGCCGATAAAAATCTGTCACTATTGAATAAACTTGCCAGCATTCTGCTTTTTCATTCTCCAGATCACTTTCTAAAATGATTCGAATAGCAAAAAGATCATAAACCTCTTCAAAAGGTATCCCTTGCTTTTTCATTTTATTGAAAATCGAGTAAACTGACTTTGGTCTCCCTTTGATTACAAAATTTAAGCCTTGTCGAACCAATTCATCCTCAATAGGTAGAATGAAGCTTTTAATGAATTTATTTCGATAAGACTTTGACTCATTGATTTTTTGAACAATCTCTTTGTAAGTCGCCGTATCTGTGTATTTCAAATACAAATCCTCAAGCTCCGATTTTATGGAATATAAGCCGAGTCTGTGGGCCAATGGCGCATAGAGATACATTGTTTCCGATGCGATTTTCAGTTGCTTATGCCTTGGCATACTTCCAAGCGTTCGCATATTATTTAATCGGTCAGCGAGCTTGATTAAGATTACTCTCACGTCATCAGAAAGCGTGAGAAGCATTTTTCTAAAATTCTCGGCTTGCTGCGAGCTTCCATAATCAAAAACTCCAGAGATTTTGGTAAGTCCATCGATAATCGTCATGACTTTGAATCCAAACTCTCGCTCAATATCCTCTAATTCCCAATCGGTATCTTCTACCACATCATGTAGTAACGCAGCCACAATCGAGGTAGTCCCAAGCCCGATTTCCTCCACACAAACTAAGGCAACTTCCAGTGGGTGATAAATATATGGCTCCCCAGATTTCCTGCGCATGTCTTTATGCGCTTCCATGGAAATATTAAAAGCTTTCTTAATCAACTTGGAATCACCAGCTTTCAAAGAGGGCTTCGCCTGCTTTAGTAGCCTTCGATACCTTTTTAATATCTCTTTTCGCTCTTCTTCTAAATCTACTTGGACCATATGTTAGAAATTTAACATAAAAATAAGGTGATCGGCAAAGCCTATTATATTTCTTATTTTTTTATTCAATCGTTCTTGCAAAATAATTTTATGTACTTACATTTGCATCCACAATCACAAAAACAGAAAAGAAAAGTCTTTTCAACTGTTTTGAGATGTACTGCGGATGTGGCGAAATTGGTAGACGCACTAGACTTAGGATCTAGCGCCGCGAGGCATGGGGGTTCGAGTCCCTCTATCCGCACGATTATCGAACCCTCAATCACTAGCCTGTTTACAGCATCGTGATTGGGGGTTTTTAGTTAAAATCATTTAAATTTTAGAGCATTGGAAATCACATTAGACAAGCATTCTGCAAATCAAGGTTCAATTAAAATTAAATTATCCGAGGCAGATTACCAACCTAAGGTTGAAGCAAAACTTAAGGATTACGCTAGAAAAGCAAACATCAAAGGATTTAGACCTGGAAAGGCCCCAATTTCTATGGTGAAAAACATGTATGGTACCTCAGTATTGGTTGAAGAAATCAATAGCATCCTAGGAGAATCATTGAACAGCTACTTGAAAGAGCAAACTTTCAAAATCTTAGGTGATCCTCTTCCAGTAGCTCAGCAAGAAGATAAAATTGATTGGAAAACCCAGAAAGAGTTTGATTTTGAATACAAAATCGGATTCGTAGATGGCATCCAATTGCCGCTCGAAAAAGTGAAAGGAACCAAATACAGCATTAAGGTTGACAAAAAGTTGATTGATGAGACTTTAGAAAACTTAGTGTCTCAATATGGCAATAGCACTAACCCAGAGGTTAGCGAAGCTACAGATGCTATCTATGGTGATTTAAGTTGCGAGTCTACCGGGTTCAAAAAATCTCTTTCTTTAGACCTTAAAAAAATCACAAAGAAACTTGCAGGAAAATTCACTGGAGTTAGCAAGGATGCTGTGATTGAGTTTGAAGATAAAGACGTGAAAAAGGATCAGTGGGAAGCTGCTTTTGGCCTAGAGGCTGAAGAAGTAGATCAAGTAACTGGCTCATTAATCTTCACAGTAAAGAACATTAACAGAACAGAAAAGGCAGAAATGAATCAAGAGTTTTTTGACAAAATTTTTGGTCCTGATGTAGTTTCATCTGAGGAAGAGTTTTTGGCAAAAGTGAAGGAAACTCTTCAAAGCAACTATGACCGTGAATCAAAAGTATTTACGGAAGAAGAGTTGAAAAAAACATTGACCTCTAATGCAAAAATAGATTTGCCAGAATCATTTTTGAAGGAGTGGTTGCTTGAGGCAAATCAAGGTAAAGTCACAGAAGCAGACGTAGAGAAGGAATTCCCGCTTTATGCGAAGCAGCTAACTTGGTCCTTAATCTCAAACCATCTTGCAACAGAGAATAAAATCCAAGCTGAACATGAAGAGGTGATCGAAAAAACCAAGCAAATGGTTAGAGAGCAATTCGCAGCTTCTGGGTTAGGATCTCAAATGGAAGACAGCATGGATATGTTTGTTGACAATTACCTTAAGGGTGAAGAAGGGCAAAATTACATGAACATGCTTACCTCGGTTCAGAATGATAAAGTGCTTTCTTTTGTCGAAAGTCAGATCAAACTGAGTGAAAAAGAAATAAGCATTGATGAGTTTAAGGAACTTTTAGCAAAGTAATTTGCTTAAACCAACAGAAAAAAGTCCTTATTTAAGGGCTTTTTTTATTTTTGCTTACTACAACTACTAGAAACATGATCAACAAAGAAGAATTCAGAAAATACGCCATTCATAACCAAGGCGTAAGCGGAACGGCTTTTGACCAATACACAAAGCACATAGAAAATATGACGCGCTCAGTGATTGAAGAGCGACCTCAGAATTTCAGAGAAATTGATGTTTTCTCAAGATTAATCATGGACCGGATTATTTTTCTGGGTACAGGAGTAGATGACCATATTGCGAACATCATAGTAGCTCAATTGCTATTTTTAGAATCAGTAGATTCCAAGAAAGATGTGCTGCTTTATATCAATAGCCCAGGTGGTTCTGTCACTGCAGGATTGGGTATCTATGACACCATGCAGTATATTGGCCCAGATGTAGCCACCATATGCACAGGTATTGCAGCCTCAATGGGCGCAGTATTGCTAGCTGGTGGTGCAAAAGACAAACGATCTGCTCTTCAGCATTCTCGAGTTATGATTCACCAGCCTTCTGGAGGAATGCAGGGTCAATCAACAGATATGGAAATTTCCCTTAAATTGATCTTGTCTATGCGTCAGGAGTTATATCAAATTTTGGCAAATCATACTGGTAAAACTTATGAGCAAATAGAAATTGATTCGGATAGAGATTATTGGTTAAAGGCACCTGAAGCAAAAGCTTATGGTTTAATCGATGAAGTTTTAGTAAAAAAATAAAAAAATGGCTCAAGTTACCTGTTCTTTTTGTGGCAGAAATAAGAAAGACGTAGATCTCATGGTATCGGGTATCTCTGCGCATATATGCAATCATTGCATAGATCAGGCGCATTTGATACTTGGTGAGGAAGAAAAGACTCCAAAACCAGGATTAAAACCAAAGCTTAAACTCAAAAAGCCAAAAGAACTTACTTCCTATCTTGATCAATACGTAATCGGTCAAGAAGATGCTAAAAAAGTGCTTACAGTAGCTGTTTACAACCACTACAAACGTCTGTTTCAAAAGGATGAAAAAGATGATGTGAAAATTGAAAAATCAAACATCATTATGGTAGGTGATACTGGAACAGGAAAAACCTATTTGGCCAAAACACTTGCCAAAACACTTGAGGTCCCTTTTTGTATTGCTGATGCGACCGTTTTAACGGAAGCAGGATATGTAGGCGAAGATGTTGAAAGCATTTTGACAAGATTGCTTCAGGCGGCAGATTACAATGTAGAAGCTGCTGAAAGGGGCATTGTCTATATCGATGAATTAGATAAAGTAGCCCGAAAATCAGACAACCCTTCAATTACCCGAGATGTTAGTGGCGAAGGGGTACAACAAGCTTTGCTAAAGCTTCTGGAAGGCACGGTAGTGAATGTTCCACCACAAGGCGGACGAAAGCATCCTGATCAAAAAATGATTGCCGTAAACACTGAAAATATCTTGTTTATCTGTGGGGGTGCTTTTGATGGCATTACCAGACATATCGGGAAGCGGTTGAATACCCAACCAATGGGTTTTAGCAAAGTTTCAACCGGACTTGATGCGGATCGTGAAAACCTGCTTAAATATGTAACTGCTCAAGATTTAAAGGCATTTGGACTGATTCCAGAATTGATCGGTAGACTTCCTGTCCTAACTCATTTGGATCCATTGGATAAAGATACACTTCGACTAATCCTCACAGAACCTAAAAATGCGTTGGTAAAACAATATGCCAAGCTGATGAAGATGGAAGATGTTACCTTGACCTTCGATCAAACTGGAATAGATTTCATCGTTGAAAAAGCAGTGGAATATAATCTTGGCGCCAGAGGTTTGAGATCAATCTGTGAGGCAATCATAACAGATGCAATGTATGAGCTACCCTCCGATGATTCAATCAAAGAGCTGGTAATAGACGGAGATTATGCCCGTTCCAAATTTGATAAATCGAAATTCAAGCAACTTCAAGTTGCCTAATACAAATAAGCCCTGCTCCAAAAAAGTAGGGCTTATTTTTTGAAGCTATCTAAGATCAACTTTGCCGTATTTTTTGAGGCACTTTCCATTCCAAGTTTCTCAGCAATTAAGTCGTACCCTTGGAATATAGCCCCCTTTACCTGTTGGTTAGCCAATATTTTTGTCAATTCCTCTCGAAGGTTTTTGATAGAAAAATCATCTTGAATCAACTCTTTAACGACCTCCTTTTCTGCAATAAGGTTAACCAACGAAATAAATGGCACTCGAATTAATCTCTTGCCGATAGCATAGGAAATTGGGCTAGTCCTATAAACTACCACTTGAGGAACTCTGAATAGTGCAGTTTCCAATGTAGCTGTGCCAGAAGTGACAATTGCCGCTATTGAATGGCTAAGCAAATCATAGGTTTGATTGTAAATCACCTTAATCCCTGCTCTTTTTGCATTTTCATATAGCCTTGGCTCAAGATTTTCGACTCCAGCAATCACAAATTGAAACTGTGAAAACTCCTTGACCAAATCCAACATAGGATTTAGCATCGCCTGAAGCTCCTGCTTCCTACTTCCTGGCAATAATGCTATAATTGGCTGATAGTTTAATTCATTCTTTTGATAAAAAAATTCATGAGGAGAAAACTTCTCAATTTCATCTCGCAGTGGATTGCCAACATAAGCTACGTTCAAACCAAATTTCTCAAAGAAAGCGGGCTCAAAAGGCAAAATGGAATAAATATGGTCCGTAATTTCCTTCAGCTTGTAAGCCCTTTTTTGGTTCCAAGCCCAAACTTTGGGAGGAATGTAATAATGGACGGCGATTCCATTTTCCTTTGCAAAAGCAGCAATTTTCATATTGAAACCACCGTAATCTACCAATATGATAGCTTGAGGCTGAAATGAAAGTATATCCTTTTTGACCAAACTCAGGTATTTAAGAACCTTTCGGAAACCAAGAACGACCTCCAAAAATCCCATCAAAGCAACCTCGCTATAATCTACAGCCAATTCCACTCCTGCGGTTTTAGAGAAATCCCCTCCCATCCCCCGAAAAGAAAGAGAAGGATCCAACTTCTTCAATGCCAGAACTAAGTTTGAAGCATGAAGATCCCCTGATCGCTCACCCGATATAAGATATATTTTTTTTGAATTCACAGGATTTAAGATTTTGTAATTTCTTCCCTTTGAATTGGAAAATCTAAAACTAATAAAAAAGAGTAGGTCAAAGCCTACTCCCAAGATTGAAATACTTTGTAATCAAAGTTTAACTATTCCCCGAAATACTCCACGAAGTTTCTGGGTGTTTCATATAATGTCAATTTATATAAGCCTCCGATTTTGGTGATCTCATTTACCGCTGGATCTAGGATTTTCCAGAATTCCATGACAAGATTCTCACAGCTTGCCAGTTTACCTTCCATGAAATCTACATCAATATTTAGATTTTTATGATCTACTTTATCGACGACTAATCTTTTGATGAGCGTACTAAGTGCTTTCAAATCAACCACAAACCCTGTTTCTGGATCAGGTAAACCTTTCACTGTCACGATTAATTCAAAATTATGTCCGTGCCAGTTTACATTGGCGCAAGGGCCAAAAACCTCAAAATTTTTCTCTTCCGTCCATTGAGGATTCCAAAGCTTATGGGCTGCATTGAAATGCTCTTTCCTACTAACGTAAATCATACCGCTTCAACTTGGCTGCAAAGTTAGACAAAAGAAAAATAGATATCGAATTTTGTCCAAAATGGCCTACAAAAAAGCCTGATAGAGATCAGGCTTTTAATTTTAGGCTTCATTTAGTTTTTGGAAAAAGATCACCAAATGATCTTCCCTACTCAAATCCAATTTATTGTCCTTGACGATCTCTTTGGCATTTTCTTGATCTTCTAACTGCAAGGATTTAATGATATTGTTTGTCTTGGTACGAACAGATTCTACATTTTCATTTTCATCAATCAGGTAAAAAGTCTCTTCAAACACAAACATTCTTCCAGGCGTTGGGGCATAACTGTTTTTCGGAGGAGTTACCAAATCAGAATAAAATCTTCTAACCAAGGTGTAGTTTTTTCCTTCAGCCAATACATTCACCAAATCTTTTGGTCCTACTCCCGGTACAAATTCAAAGCCTTTTTTTACCAACAACTTGGTTAACATTCCGGGTGTTCCCGTAGCTAATAAAATTGAAGGTCTTTCTAGCATCGCATATTCGACATAATCTTTATTCAAGTAGATTTTGTTACCTGCTTCATTGATCACTTCTAATTCATTATCGTGAATATTGAAGCGATAAGCGACATTCTCTTTTAATCCTGCATTGGTAGTACCAATATCCGCACGAGCCCAATCATCAAAAAGATAGGGGGACCCATCAATCTCAGCGTAAGTGGAAAGCCGTGCAGGAGCTCCATTCAAATCCACATTGGATATTTGAGCCATTGCAGCATTTGTGCAAAATAAAGCTGCGATTAGGAATGCTTTTTTCATTTTAATACTTAATTACTTTTTTGTGTAAGGTTAAATTGTTGGTGTTAATCTTCAGGATATAAACTCCTATTGGCCCAGTTAAACTCATTTGAACTTGGACTTCTTCTTCTGTTTTGGCTATCTCTTGAAGAAGCTGTTTTCTGCCCGCCATATCAAATAATTCGAAAACTACAGGGCCTCTGTATCCATTTGAAATTGTAATATTTAATAAATCATTTGATGGAATAGGACCAACAAACACTCCAAACCTACTTAACTCAACTTCTTGGTCAGGAATTGCCGAAATGACAACAGGGTCTGAGATTCGGTTACATGCGGCATCAAAAATTGCAACTTGATAGAGCCCATCTCCCTGAACTTCCAAAGAACGAGATGTGGCTCCTTCCAGAAGTTTATTATTCAGATACCATTGATAAGAAGCACCTGGCTGCTGAGAAGTTAGTACACTGCCATTGGTGACGATTGTAGGTTTTGTAAGTTCATTTGCTACTACCTCTATCGTTTGATTAAAGACAGTTGATCCAGAGGCATTCGAAATGGTCAATTTCACATTTACTGATCCAATTTGGTCAAATACAAAAATTGGATTTTTTTCTGTTGATGTACCTTTTCCGCCAAAATCCCATTGGTAATTTGTAACCGCTCCTTCACTGAGATTTTCGAAAAATATTGCTGCCCCAACACAATTGAAATTGCTTTTAAAATTCGCAAAAAGCACATCCTGGCAATTTTGCTTTAACCATCCAGCTGAATTTGTAATTACCGCTTCTATCCCAAGATTAACTATTGATTGACCTTGATGATCTACATTGGTAACATTCAAATTTTCAAAGCAATACTTTCGATATGGATTATGAATCAATTTCCCTTTTCCAGATGCCGAAATCAAAGCTTTTGAGGCAGTAGTAGCTGAAACCACAATAGAGTTCAAAACGGTAATTTCAGCAGATTGGTCCAAATTAAGTTCAGAACCAGCTCCGATCGTAAGTGAATCCACTTGAATGCTGGCAACTTTTTGAATCACTTTTCCCTCAAACAAATTCAGGTTTTTAAATCCGCCAGATGTTAGATTCACGGAACCAGAATTTACCCGCAAAGTTGTGATGGATTGCGGAGCAGCATTTGCAAAGCTTCCGGATGAACCATTAAAGAGGACATTTAATCCTTCCTTTAGCGTAGCTGAAGAACCAATATTGAAAACTTCAGCCGCCTCAATTGAGGTAAGATCCCCTAGTAAACTCGATTGCCCGGCAACTGAAAGCCGATTAAGTTTTAAAGTGGCAAATCCAACTCGAACCTTCGAATCTGTAATAGTAACTTGGTCCAGTTTCCCGGCTTGCA
>JAHEBE010000302.1 GCA_024642365.1 Algoriphagus sp. | reverse complement strand
AATTCCGTGAGTTCTGAAACTCGGAGCCCGGAACTGTATAGCATCTCTAGCATTGCGCGATTGCGATGACCTTCTGGTTCCCCCAACGGAATCGCATCGAGAAGTTGTTCTATTTCAATAAAGCTCAGGGTGTCGGGAAGCTTCCTGCCTAATTTTGGAGCTTCCAGAAGCTGAGAAGGATCTTCTGAAATCAAATCCTCATACATCAGGTATTTATAAAAGGCTTTGATTCCTGAAGTAATTCTCGCTTGCGTATAATCTGAAATTTCCAATTTGGCCAAGTCATTTACAAATCGCCGCAAATGCTCTAATTCGAGATTCAAGGGGCTTTTATCTGAGAATTCAAGCAATGCATAGCTGGCTAATTTCTCTACATCGCGGGTATATGCCTCAATGGAGTTTTCGCTTAAAGAGCGCTCTAGTTTGAGAAAGTGCCGAAACTGCTTAATATAGTTTTGCCAGATTTTATTCATTGGAAGATTTAAAAATTGAAATATTGGAAAATTAGGTTGTAAAGTTGGAAGGTTCAAATGTTGAAAGGTTTTAACTTGTCAATCAGAAACTGATTACCTTTAAGTAGAAATTAACAAACCAAATTTTGCTTTGAAAATCCAGATCATTAACGGGCCAAATCTCAACCTTCTTGGCAAAAGAGAGCCGGAAGTCTATGGAAGTAAATCTTTCGAAGACTATCTGGCAGAATTGAAAAGCCAATTTCCCAGCACCGAAATTCATTATTACCAAAGTAATGTCGAAGGTGAATTGATCAATAAGATTCATGAAGTGGGATTTTCCTTTGATGCGATTTTGTTGAATGCCGGTGGATATACACATACTTCAGTGGCAATTTCTGATGCGATTGCAGGTGTGACCACGCCTGTTTTGGAGGTTCATATCTCGAATATCTATAAGCGTGAGGAGTTTCGTCACAAAAGCATTATTTCCAAATCCTGTGTGGGGATGATTTCCGGCTTAGGCCTGAAAGGCTATGCCCTTGGGATTCAGTATTTCCTTTAATTCTCAAACCTATGATCACTTTTGCACCCGGGCCTTCTAAGGTCTATGATGCCCTTGGAAGCTATTTACAAGATGCGTTTAATGAAGGGATACTCAGCGCTAATCATCGAAGTGGACCTTTCATGAAGCTCTACCAAGAGACGGAAGCACTTATGCGTCAGAAGCTTCATATGCCAGCCGATTATTCACTCTTGTTTACTTCTTCCGCTACGGAGAATTGGGAGATCATCTCTCAATCCATTGTGGAATCGGCAAGCTTTCATATTTATTCGGGTTCTTTTGGTAAAAAATGGATTGGCTTTGCCCAGCATATTCTTCCTGGAAGCGCCGGTTTGAAAATCCAGGCTGATGAAGCGATAGATGTGGAAAGCCTTCAGATTTCTGAAGCTTTTGATTTGATTGCATTGACTCAAAATGAAACCGCAAATGCTTCTCAAGTGCCCATGGAGGTAATCGAGGCGATCGGAAATAAATTTCCCGAGAAAATGATCGCAGTGGATACTACTTCTTCGATGGCAGGAATTGAGTTTGATTTTTCCCTGGCAGATATTTGGTATGCATCCGTTCAGAAATGTTTTGGACTTCCTGCCGGATTGGGGGTTTTGATTCTTTCACCAAAAGCCATTGAAAAAGCGGAGCGAAAAGGCGAAAATGGGCGCTACAACAGTCTGAATTTTATGCTCGAAAATTCTCGGGGCTATCAAACTCACTACACGCCAAATGTGCTGGGGATTTATTTGCTTTATCGAGTGCTGAAGGACATGCCCGAAATACAGCACATCGATACTAATCTTCGTGATCGGATGCAAAAGCTTGAGAATTGTATTGCGAACACAAAATCGCTTCGGATGTTGGTGACTAATGACGCCACTCGGAGCACGACTGTAATGGGAGTAACAGGGCCAGAAGAGGTGATCACTAAGGTAAAGAATGAGGCAAAAGCTGCCGGAATGGAATTAGGCAGTGGCTATGGGCCCTTGAAACCGACCTCTTTTCGAATCGCTAATTTTCCGGCAATCACTAATGCGGAGATGGATCGCTTGATTGAGTTTTTGGGTAAGTATTAACCAGATTATAAACCTTTGGGGTTTTCTTGACCTCGAAGGTTTAAGTTCTAATTGAAAAACTTAGAGTTGATAGGGTAATAACTAAACTTTTTTCCTTATTATTAGAAATGAATTTTGAAGGAATTCCTAATCGGTCTGCGAAAATCAAAAAGTGGGAAAGTCTAGTTTTTCTCCCTTTTATGGCGTTCGTCCTTTTGAGCTTTTCGCTTAAATCAATTCCTGCGATGCTTGGCCTACTTGTATACGCTCTATTGGCACAACTTTTTATTTATAAGCTTTACAAGAAGGAGAATAGAGGTAGAGAATTTATTGTCCGGATGTCTGTGCCTTTTGCTTTTGCTTCGGTGCTATTCCTATACTTCCTTATTAAGGAGCTTCTTTAAACTTCGCGGTTTTTCAAAGTGTCTAATTCCCATAAGTCTGATGTTTCTAAAAATAGATGCTTCGGGAAGGTAAAAACTCACTCCTGCTTTGTTTTGATTCTTAATCGCCCAATAGAAATTTAATTTCTACTTTTGCGGCATGCTAGACTTCAAAGAGATTTTGTCCGTTTCCTTGATCCTGTTTTCGGTAATCGATATCCTTGGTTCTATTCCGATAGTGATCAACCTCCGAAAAAAAGTAGGTCATATCGAATCTGAAAAAGCTACCCTTGCTGCAGGCGTTCTGATGATTCTGTTTTTGTTTGCGGGAAAATCTATTCTTGGATTATTTGGAATCGGGGTGGAGGATTTCGCTATTGCCGGAGCTTTGATCATTTTTGCGATCGGAGCGGAGATGATTTTGGGTATTGAAATCTTCAAAGCAGATCCGGAGGCCACCAAAGGGGCATCGATCGTCCCAATCGCCTTTCCTTTGATTGCAGGAGCAGGTACACTCACTACGATATTGACTTTGAAAGCAGAGTTTGAACAAATCAATATTGCGATAGGGATTTTGCTCAATCTACTTTTTGTCTATGCAGTTTTGAAAAGTACCACTTGGTTGGAGCGAAAGCTTGGGAAAACCGGATTGGATGTACTTCGAAGGATTTTCGGAATCATCTTACTTTCTATCGCGGTGAGAATCTTTAAATCAAACGTTTTTCCTGGAGAAGTTCTCTAAGGTCTTACTGATTTATCCCACTAGAATTTATTTCTTTGAAAATGATTACGATTTATACCGATGGTGCTGCCAAAGGAAATCCAGGGCCTGGAGGCTATGGAGCAGTTCTGAAATTTGGAAAACACCGGAAAGAACTGTCGGAAGGATTTCGATTGACTACCAATAACCGAATGGAGCTTTTGGCTGTAATTCGGGCGCTTCAAGCCCTTACGATGACAGAGTATCCTGTTCAAATCTACTCAGACAGTAAATATGTGGTGGATGCAATCGAAAAAGGCTGGCTATGGGGTTGGCAGAAAAAAGGTTTCAAGGATAAGAAAAATCCAGATCTCTGGCTTCGATACATTCCGCTGCATTTGAAATACAAGCCCAAATTTATCTGGGTAAAAGGTCACGCTGGAAATATTGAAAATGAGCGCTGCGACCAATTAGCAGTAGCTGCAGCTGAAAGTCCCAATCTGCCTGCTGACCTGGGCTATGAGCAAAATCTAAAAGGTTAATTAGCTAGGGATTATTCCAAACTGTTAAGCTTAAAGTTTATCGATGGTCGTCAGCGGGATATCTTTTCGATCAACTGCTGATAGAACTCGGTATTCTGAGGCAGGATAGTTCCAGCCTTCTTCGTCCAGTTCGTAAAGCAGCGGAGCTAAATTCTGTACGGCAGCTTTGCAGCCTTGAACGATAGCCCCCATTTTTCCAGTT
>JAHEBE010000041.1 GCA_024642365.1 Algoriphagus sp. | reverse complement strand
CGAACCCTTCGGTAGTTTGTGACCCGAAAGGCACGGTCGATTTGACAGATTTTATAGAAGGGTATAATCCTGCTGTTTATGATTATTCAGTTTTAAGTCCAACAGGAAGTGCAATGCAAATCAGTGATTTAAATGATGTTGCAGTTTCGGGTGATTATAAAGTTAGTAGCTCTTTAAAAGGAAAGACTTGCTTTAATTCTCAGCAGAGAATTCGTGTTTTAATTGCGGAAACTGAGCTGATAGCTAATTTTCAATATGAGGCTGATTTGGGGGGAGGTATAATTGTTCCTAATGCTGAGATTCAAATACAGGAAGATGTTAAATTCCTAGATCTTTCACAGGGGAATGTTTTGATTTGGGATTGGGATTTTGGAGATGGAAATTCTTCCAGCGCTCAAAATCCTGTTCATCAATATCAGGAAAAAGGTACATACATTGTTAAATTGACCACAATAGACTCTATAGGCTGTATTTCTTCCTATGAGATAGTTGTTGAAGTGTTAGATGATTACGTCGTAATAGTTCCTAATGCATTTACCCCTTCCGGCTCAAAAAATATAACTTTCAGACCATTTTATAGAGGAATTGCATCTATGGAGTTCTACATATTTAGCACTTGGGGAGAATTAATTTATGAGGCAAAATCTTTGGAAGATCTTGGCTGGGATGGGACATTGAATGGGAAAAATGCCCCGAATGGCAACTATGTTTACAAAGGAAGATTCATTAGCAAATCCGGAGAAATAGTAAATAAATCCGGGGTTTTTGTGTTGATTAGATAGTTTTTCAACTTAATGCCTTCATTCATAGCTATTTATTTATATTAAATGAAAATTCTTCTAAAAGGTTTTGGGTCCATCGGTCGAAGACATTGTAGTAATTTAATTCAACTGGGATACCACGACATAGTTATAGTTTCCTCCAAATCGGATTTAGGAGCTGAATTTAACTCATTTCCAAAATTTCCCAGTTTGGAAGAAGCTTTGGAAGCTCATGAATTTACCCATGCTTTTATTTGTTCTCCTACAGCATTTCATATAATTGATTTAAAAAAAATTTTAGGTGCTGGAATTCAAGCTGTTTATTTGGAAAAACCTGTAAGCCATAACTTTGAGAGTTTAGCTGACATTACTCCATTATTAACCATTAAAGCAAATGTTGTTGTTGGATTTGATCTTCATTTTGACCCTGGATTACTTAAAGTAAAAGATCTAATTGATTCAAATAGGATTGGACAGATTTACTCAGCAAATTCATTTGTTGGGCAATATCTTCCTGATTGGCGTCCTTATGAAGATCACCGTTTTGGAATGAGTGCTTCCGTGGAAAAAGGAGGAGGGGTAATGTTAGATTTAGTCCATGAGTTTGATTATTTAAGATGGCTATTAGGGAAGCCAAAAAAGGTTGCTTCATTTTATCAGACAAACCCTCAGCTTGAAATTGAAACAGAAGATGTAGCTGATGTACTTATCCAATTTGAAAATGGAATCAATAGCACAATTCACTTAGATTATCATCAGCGAAGGCTAATTAGATTTTGTTTGATTACTGGGGAGAACGGAACTATAAAATGGGATTTGGCAGAGCGAAAAGTGATTTTGACTAATTTTGACCAATCTCTTGAAGAATATGATTTTTCAAATTTTGAAAGAAATGACAGGTATCTACAAATCATTGATTCATTTTTGAACAACCCAAGAGATTCAAGATTGACAAGTTTAAAAGATGGGGTTACAAGTCTAAAGATGGTGCTTTCTGCCAAGCAGGCATGTAATGAGGAACGATTAATAGAAATTAAATGATTCTAGGAACAATATGTTGTCGAGGAGGCTCTAAAGGAGTACCAGGAAAAAATGTGCGATTATTAAATGGAGTACCACTTATAGGTCATACCATTTTACAGTCAAAATCCTGTGAATTAATTGACGAATTATTAATCTCAACAGATTCTTTAGAGATTGGAAAAGTTGCTGAAGAGTATGGTGCAAGTTTTCCATTTATTAGGCCTGAAGATCTTGCTTCCGATACAGCTAGTAAATGGCCTGTATTTATTCATGCGTTGGAGTTTTTTGAAAAAAAGTCAGGATTTATAGTGGATTATTTAGTAGACATGGATGTTACTGTTCCATTAAAATCAGGATTAGATATAGAAAATGCTATAAAACTAGCTCAATCAAGGCCGGATGTAGATGTGGTTATTACTGGATACGAACCAGAGCGGAATCCTTATTTCAATATGATGGAAATAGGAGACTCAGGCTATGCTCAAATTGTTAAGAGATCAGAAAAACCAATTGTGAGAAGACAAGATGCCCCTATAGTTTATAGCCTCAGCCCTGCTGCCTATGTGATAAAAAGATCTGCCCTTTATGAATTTGAGCATTGGTCAAAAGCAAATTGTTTAATTAGTCCTATGCCGCGAGAAAGAGCTATAGATATCGATACAGAATTTGATTTTCAACTTATTGAGTTTATTCTTCAAAATAAAAAATAACACCATATATATATGTCAATTCCAATTTCTCCATTATTTGACTTGCAAGGTAAAGTTGCACTTATTACAGGTGGGGCTGGCCTTTTGGCCGCTGAACATGCTATTGCACTCATGGACCATGGTGCAAGCATCATTCTTGCTGATCGTAACTTAGAAGCATGTGATCAGGCAGTGGCTGTACTTAATCAGAATGGCTATGATAAAGTAGTATCTGTTCAGGCCGATGTAACGTCCAAAGATTCATGGAATGATTTACTGAATATCGGAATAAAGCACTTTGGGAAAATTGATGTGTTGATTAACAATGCAGGATTTACTAACCAAAGTAAATCTAAAAATTTTGATGCCGGATTTGCAGATTTTCCTTTAGAAGACTGGAATAATATAATGAATGTAAATCTAACTGGAACTTTCTTAGGTTGCCAAGTCATTGGAAAGCATATGCTTGAAAATGGAAATGGTTCAATTATAAATATTGCATCTCTGTATGGCGTAGTAAGTCCCAATCATAAAATTTATCCTGGGACTGGAATATCTCAGCCAGTGGCCTATTCAGTAAGTAAACATGGGGTAGTATCCTTAACCAAATATTTAGCAACGTTGTGGGCAGATAAGGGAGTACGAGTAAATTCTTTAACTCCTGGTGGAATTTGGAACGGTCATAAAGGATTGTTTTTGGAGCGTTTTGAACAGTTGATCCCAATCGGGCGAATGAGTGATAAAACTGAACTGAGAGGAGGAATTGTTTATCTTGCATCTAATGCAAGTAGCCATGTAATTGGCCATAATCTTATTATTGATGGAGGTTGGACTGCTTGGTAATTCGTAAATTTATTCTTTCATAATTGCATGATTCTTAGCAGTAGCCTAGTTTTTATTTTATTATTTTCAGTTGAACTATTTTATTATAAGTTAGCGAAAAAATATAATATTGTAGACCAACCAAATAACAGGAGCTCTCATAAAGAAGTGACTATTCGTGGAGGAGGAGTTATTTTCCCTATTTCTGTATTGATTTGGTGGATAGTATTTGGTTATACCAATACTTGGATGGTTGCGGGTTTAATTTTGATTTCCTCCATTAGTTTTTTGGACGATATGTATTCTTTGTCGAGAAAATTAAGATTTGGGATTCAATTTTTAGCCCTCTCATTGGCATTCTATGATTTGGGTGTTTTTAATCAAGAGGCTTTATGGAAGCTGCCGATTCTGTACTTTGTAGCTTTGGGAATTATTAACGCTATAAATTTCATGGATGGAATAAATGGAATTACAGGATTATATCATTTGGTTTTCTTTAGTTCCCTTATGGCAGTAAATCACTATTTTCCGATTTTTGATTCTGATTTATTCCATTATATTATTTTAGGAATCTTAGTGTTTCTGATTTTTAATCTTCGCAAAAAAGCCTTAATGTTTGCTGGTGACATTGGAAGTATTTCATTAGCGTATTTGGTGATTTATTTTTTAACTGATTGGTTTTTGGCGACTGAGAACTGGACAATAATTTTGTTTTTAGTGGTTTATGGTGTAGACAGCTTTTCTACATTAGGCTATCGCCTTTTGAAGGGAGAAAAAGTAACTCAACCGCATCGATCTCACCTTTACCAGCTATTTGCCAATAAATTAAAAATTGGACATGTTTTAATTGCTATTGGATTTGCTTTTCTTCAGCTCCTGATCAATTTTAGTTTATTTATCCTGCCAAATAATTATCCCAGTAACTTTATTGCAGCAGTGACCTTAATTGTTATTGCTGTCATTTACGTTGGAATAAAAGCACCAATTCAGCGGAAGTTTGGACTCCATTGAAATCGGATTTTGAATTCAATCCGCCTTGTATGAGGAATAAAAAAAGACCTTGGGATTCCCAAGGTCTTTTAACTTCGGCTTACGCCTGATTTAAAACTTAACACTAATTCAAATTTGACTCGAAAAAACCATAAAAAAAATACCCAGTATTGGGTATTTTTTGAATGTTTTAAAGTGTTAGTAGACCATTTTGGCTATTAATGAATCTAAATCCTTCTCAAAAGGAACCTGAAAATCCAATTATTTGATTTCTGGCCGAACTTGAAATTACCTCACCAAAGAATTTAATTTTAATTAACATTTTGAGTATATTAATTGGAATTGGATTTGTCTGTAGTGATATGAATTTTATTACTTTTGTTCAATAATTAGCCTAAAAAATTATCCCCAAATTAAATTTAAAAACCCTAAAATGAAGCAAAAATTTACACAGTTCTCGCTCAATCGCTCCTTAGTGATTATCCTGGTGGCTTTCCTGGCCCTAGGCGCATGTAAAAGCAAGAAGAAAGCAGTAGAAGCACCTGCTCCTCCAGCTCCCGTAGAGCAAGTAGCTCCACCACCACCGCCAGTAGAAGTTAAAAGATCTGCAGAAGAAATTGCCGCCGAAAACCTTGAGAATGCATTCAATAGTGTAGCAAATGCTAGCAATGTCAATGCAGCTAATCAATCGATTCAGCAAACATTGGGAATGTTTTCTAACCAGGAGACTCCTGTATTAATCGTGATCCATGAAGAAAATGGAGTGAAGGATTATGATGAGCCAACTACGATTAAGAAGTATTTGGATTATCTAAAAGACACCAAAAAGAACTTAAACTATATCAGCGACATTCGATTGGACGCTAATGGTAAAGTTTCTGAACTTGAATTGAGAAGAAAATAAAAGCCTAACATCAAAAACACGAAAAATGAAAAATATCCTTACCCTTTTCCTAGGCTTATTCTTTGCCACTTCGATTGGAGTTTATGCCCAATCTGACAATATCAGCCCTGCAAGAAAGCAGGCGATTGATTCACTTGCACTTGAAAAAGTAAAAGACCTTTCTAAATATATCAGCATTATCGGTAGCAAAGAGACTCAGTTTTCTGAGGCTAACCGAGTAATGGACCGAGCAGAGGAGTTATTCGCTCCAGGTGCTGAAATGGGTGTATCTAGTATCAACTCAAATGACATCGCTTATTATAAAGTAAGAAGATACTTTGAGCGATTAATGGCTTTGAACTACGACAGAGTAAACATCACTTGGTATGATATTCAATACATTTCTGATCTAGAGCGTCAGCCTGATGGTAGATATGTTGGTGTTATCACCATCTACCAAAGATTTGAAGGAACCTCTATCGAGACAGGAATGAATTACAAAGACACTACTAAGAAAGATATCACGATCTACGTAGAGAAGAAGCAAACCCAAATTGCTGGTAGAACCATTGAATTTTGGGATGTCATGCTCGGCGACGTGAGAGTGACTGAAACCTCCGCATGAGAATAACCTTTCTATTTGTTGCGTTCTTTTTCGCAAGCATCTCTTTAGTTCCAGGGCAAGGCTTAGGCAGCCCTGGAACTATTAAAGATGATGGTAGGCTAGCTGCCTCTACTAAACAGCTCAACCAATTTTTTAGAAGATTTAATGCCGAGGAATCTCCGAATGGGGAAATAAGATTTTACCCTGGAGATTCACTTTACCACAATGTCCCCCTTCGTCAAGGTTTTATTCAAATTTTATTTGATAATCAAACCTCCTCCATTACGAAGGAAACAAAAACTCAATTCATTAATTCCGTTTTAAGTTCTTCCTATCCTCAATACATTAATTTCCATCGCGAAGGTTGGTTTTCAGAGGTGGAAGCACAATTTATTTACAAAGGGAAAAGAGAATCCGTTACGATTATTCTTAAGCTTCAGCCAGAAGGGTTGGGCTACGAATGGGTCTTTGATGCAGTTTCATTCCCTCCGTTTAAAAATTTATTCAATAAACCTTCTGGAAGTGAGAAGGACTTTCTGCATCCCCTTAGTCATGAACTTGGATTTATGAATTTGAGGCGTGCATTTCAAGATTCTAAATCACCGGAAGCATTTACCAAAACTGATTATAAGCCCGATTACCTGACCCTATTTCTTTATGAAATGAAACTAGGGAATCTTCGATTTGATACGGTGACCGACGTAAGGTTCCATTTCTTCCAAATTGAAGGCTGGTATTTTGAGGTCAATCAGTTCAATCGCCCAGGATTCAATACCGGTTGGTTGATTTCCAACTTGGTCAAATTAAATCCAGGTGATAAAGAAACCATTCAGAAATACATTTATGATCAGAATTAATAGGATCGGACTAACCGTTCTTTTGCTAATCTTAAGCTTTTCAGGATTTGCTCAGACGATTAAAGGATACACCCAAGAGGAAATTGATGGCTATTCCGCCAAAGTGGAAGATCAAGTTCGTTTTCTGGAATACCTATTAAATACGATCGGGTCGCAAGAAACCTCTGCTCGAGATAAAGATGTTGTTATTCGAGAGAGCTACTTGAAAATTTTTCGGGATGGCTTAGTACAAGTAGAAGATGATCTATTACTTGACAGGAAAGTGGTGACCAATAAGGATGTAACTTCTTATTTAAAGGATATCGAATTCTTTTACAAAGACATTAATTTCAAATTCAAAATCAGAGAAGTAAAGCCAAGTCAAAAGGATAATGGGGAAGTTTTCTTCGTTGTTTCGCTTGATAGGACCATTACCGCCGTTGGGACTAGAAATGAAAAGATTTCGAATACTAAGCCTCGATTTGTCGAAGTTAATCTTCAAGAGAAATCTGGTGAATTAAAGATCGCCAGCATCTATACCACGAAATTGAGTCGAGATGAAGAGCTTAAGGAGTGGTGGAAAAGTATTAATGGGAATTGGAAGAGCTATTTCAGGACAAGATTTGGGTTATCAGCCTATGATTCGGTCGATATTAACCAGCTCTATAAATTTGTCAGTGTAGATTCATTGGACCTATCCGGGACCACTACCATTGTTGATTTGAGTCCGATGGAGGCAATGCGCCAACTTCGCTATGTGGACCTCAGCAATACAAAAATCACCGCTTTGGGTCCAATTTCAAATGTTACCTTCTTGGAGCATCTAGATGTTTCAAATACCCCAACAGCAGATATTCAATTCATAAAATATGCTGATAAGCTGAAGAGCTTGAACATATCCAAAACCAAAATTTCAGATATTGGATTGTTGACTAATTTGAAATCCCTCCAATCACTTGAGGCTTCTCAAACTCCGATCATGAGTTTTGCTGTTTTAAATGAGTTTGATAGCCTGCAACGGTTGATCTTGCCGAATAGCGGATTTAATAATGGAGAGCATATTCAAAAACTGAAAAATCTAACAGAACTCGACCTTAGTCAAAATTATTTGATCAACTTTTCTGCGCTAAAAAATCTCAATTCCTTGAAGTTTTTGAATTTGGCAGAGACCAATGTCAGCGATTTAACTCCTTTTATTGGCTTTAATGACCTAGAGGTTATCGATCTCACAAAAACCCAGCTTTCAGATATCTCTCCTTTGAGTGGGAAAAAGTCAATCCGGAAAATTCTTGCAGATGATACAGGTCTTTCTGTGATTGCTGCAGATAACTTTATCAGAAGTAATCCAGGGGTGCTTTTAATCCACCATGTCAAGGATTTGAATTCTTGGTGGGAAAAACTTTCTCCAAATTGGAAAGCAGTTTTGAAAAAAGAATATCCTGCAATCAGTTCTGATTCACCTTCAATTGAAGTGCTTACTCAGGCCATTGGACTATCATCTTTAGATCTGAGCAATTCAGGAATCGAGGATTTGAATCCGATTACTCGATTCGTAAAGCTCGAAAAAGTTGATTTTTCTGGAAATCCTGTCCAAGACTTGATTCCACTAAGTGAGGTAAGGACTCTTGTAGAAATTGTAGGGAAAAACACCAATGTGACTTCGATTTCACCAATTAATCAAAATAGCAATCTAACGCGAATTGATTTGGATGGAAGCCCAATCGAATCCCTAATGGATGTATTGGGGCTTGAAAACCTTAGCTATATCAATGTAAATAACTCAAAAATCTTTGTGGAGGAAGTGCCGGAGATTTTAATTCAAAAGCCAAAATTGACGATTATCTATAGAATTGATGAATTAAGCACTTGGTGGGAGTGGATTGATCCAGTTTGGAAAGGTATTTTTAGGCAACAATTTGAGATGGGAGAGGATCCATCTACGGATCAGCTTCATCAAATGACCTCTTCGTCTTCGCTTTCATTTCAAAGTTTGTCTATTGGCGACATATCTCCTTTGACTGCCTTCATTAACCTTCGCTCGCTTACATTATTCGATTCTCCTTTGGGAAATATTTCTCCCGTTTCGGAATTGAAACTTTTACAGAAATTGACCATTTCTCAAGTTCCAGTTGTGGATTTCATTCCAGTCAGTCAATTGCAGAAATTAGAGCAATTGAATATCAGTAATACTGGAATTGAAGATTTGACCTCACTTTCTACTTTGAGTAATTTGAAAGTTCTAAATATCTCTGGTACCAATTTGAAAGCGCTTAAGGGTTTGGAAAGTTTAAGTATGCTGGAAGAACTGGATGTTGCAAGCACAAATTTGAGATCGCTTAAACCAATCGAAGGACTTTCTAGTTTGAAAAAACTCTCTTGCTTTAACACCCGGCTAACTCAGCGATCAATTGATAATTATAAAAAGATCAACCCGAGTTGCGAAGTTCGATTTTATTAAGATTCATAATGTTGAAAAGAAAAAAGTCCCGGAATCCCGGGACTTTAATTTTTTAAAAAGGGCTGAAAAAAATTTTAGAAAAAATCCCTTAATGATGTTCTAGAAAAAATTTTGAGAAAAGTTGCTTAATCACCCTGTATAAAAGTAGGAAGAGTCAACTTGAATTTTATACCCTGTACAGGGTATTTTTTTGTTTATTTCTACTCAGTTTGTTAACAAAATTTACTTTTTTCATAAAAGAATTGAATTTAACCAAGAGTCGAATTTTTATAAGGTTTTTAGATTTACAAAAAAGCAGCAACTTAGGACATGTTAAAAGCGCTGGTTTGTCTTTGCTTATTAATCATTATTCTGGGGATACCGAGAGGCTTTGACTTTTCTGATGAAGGACTTTATGTATTACTTGCAGATCCGCGGCAGGCGAACTTGGGAGGGATTTTCAACTATGATCTTTTTTTCAAGTTATTCTATCAATTCACAGGTTTAGAGTTTGGCATTATTGGATTGCGAATTATCCGTTTGCTCAGCTACTTTGTTGGGGCGATTGCATTAGCTTTTTTTTGGAAAAACTTATTTGGAAAGCCGAAGATTCAGGTCTCGGTTTTTTTACTTGGATTAGCCGGGCTTTTTGGAGGATATGCTTTTCTTCCACCAACCTTATCCTATAATTCTATATCGGTTGTAGCAGTTTGTCTATGGCTAGCCTTGATTTCAAAGGAGAAACTGAACTCCATCCATTGGCTATTGCTAGGAATGATTTTTTTAATTTTGTTCTATTCCAAAATCACCGTATGCCTTTTGATTGGATTGTTGAGCCTCATTTATTTGGGATTTGAAAAGAAATTAACAATTCGAAATTTTCTACTCTTAATTTCCCCAGGAATCATTTTTGAAGGTTTGTTTTTCTTGATTTTTAAGGAAAATGCAATGACTCGATTAGTTTCTGAAAATGGATTTATTTTTCAACGGAATGATTACTCCCTCCTTCATCTGTTCAAATACACTCTTGTTGGTTTATTTTGGATTTTACTTTCGAGTTTAACTTTCTACTTATTCGGGAGACTTAGGGCGTTTTCAAAGTTCATTAGGCTTTTTATTTTAGGAGTAGCGGGATTCTTTTTAATAAGCGTGTTTTACTTGACCTTTGTCACAAGCGAGTGGAATCATATTTTTCTACTCGCCATGTTTGCAGCGATTTGTTGGCAATTAGGAATGATCAATCCTTCAGATTATTATAATAAAAAGGGCCTTTTTCTCCTTATTCTTTTAGCATTGCCTTTTATTATTCACTTTGGAAGCAATGTTTATTGGATGCGAATAGGGATTCATTATTGGGTTTTTTGGATTTTCGCTTTTGCTATAATTATCGAGCAATACTCGGAAAGATTTCAGAAGTTTTTTCAATTTTCGGTAGCTTCCATAACCTTAATCATACTAATCAATGGGCTTTGGATTGCGCCATTTGAAGGAGAGAACCTTTGGAATTCAAACGTACCATTTGCCTATGGTCCAGATAAATCCATTTTGCTAAAACAGGAGGAAGTTCAATTTCTTAATAAATTGGCAATAGAAATAGAAAGGAAAAATCCCCAAACTATAGTCGCACTTTATCGCAATCCTGGCTTGCTTTATATGTTAGGAAAAAACCCGCTTTATTCACCCGGGTATTGGATGCCTTCCCAAGCCAAAACTTACCTTGAATCTGGTAAAACAGTGGATTTAATCCTTTTTAATAATCAAGAAGAATTTCCATTTGATCGTGCTAATTGGTCAACTGTTGCGGAATTACCTCAACCTAATGGTGATAAATTGGTATTGCTATGGAGGAATTGAAGGCAAAACAGTCTTTTAGGCTTTGGGCTACTTTAGGTTTCTGTGCCTTGACTTTGATTTGGTTTCTTCCATGGAGATTTCAAACAAATGATGATGAATTGATGATGTGGCTGGTTTCGGGGGCCTATACTGGGGAGCCTGAACCTTATGCAGTTTTTATTCACCCTATTTTAAGCTTGTTTTTTTCTAAACTTTACACCTTTTTTCCCTTAGTTTCTTGGTACCCATTGGCTTGGTTTACCATCATTTTATTGAGTTTCTGGCTAATAGTGAAGCTTATTTTCAAAACTGAAATTCAGTTTTCAAGTGCCCATATTACTTCCGCGCTTTTACTATGCTTGGCTATTCACTTTACTATGTTTTTGCAATTTACTCTAGTGGCGGGTTTTGCTGGTTTTGCTGGTTTAAGCTGGGTAGTTTTAAATAAAAAGACATCAGCAAGAAATAGAGATTGGATGATTGCTTATTTCTTGATCTGCTGTTCAATACTTATTCGTTTTGAGGCCTTTGTTTTAGTTTGTTTTGGTTTGTTATTTTTTTTGTGGATTTCCAAATCAGGGGTACTAAGAGGTAAATTCATTACAATCATTATTATTCTGGGAATTTCATTTTTAGGCTATTTTTCGAAAATCCATTGGGAGAATCGTTCTCCATTTGCAGAATTTGTAAGCTACAATAAGGTACGGGCAGCTGTTTCTGATCATCCTGTAACCTATCGGCTCAATGCAGATGAAATGATCGATTCGGGATCAAAATGGTTCTTTTTTTCACAATGGATGATGGATGATGATTCCATTTCAACCCTTGATTTGGAAGTCAGGAAGAAATTTTTGGATGCTCAATTATTTGAATTGAAGCAGGTAAAAAGCGGGTGGAAAAGATTGGTTTCAATTTTAAGAATGGAAGCCTTTAAGTCAATACTCATTGGGATTTTTGTATTAGCCTTCTTTTTTACCAAAATCCCATTTTCTAAAAAACTGCTTTTTTTAGCATTTTGGACCATATTCTTTCTTTCTACCAATCATTTATTGATTTTAAATGGTCGCGTAATTATTCTTTTTATTTTTCCAATTGTTACCGGCATACTACTTTTTCCATTTGAAATAACTTTGAAAATGAGTCGATTAGTAGGTGCTGGATTGATTTTATTAATGGGTTTCCACTTGATGAATTTTCTAAAAGAGGGGAAAGGGCGAAATAAAATGCGGGAGGAATTTTTAAGCCTTCAAAAAACTATTCCAAAGGGCTCCTTGATGGTTTTGGAAGGATATAAGGAAAACTATCTTGGGGTTAACTATTCCATGTTGGATCCGGTACCCTTTTTAAGTTTTGGCTGGATCTCAAAAAGCCCCTTTCAACAAAAGGCTTTGGATCGGTTTGGGCTGAATTCAATTGTTGATGCTAAATCATTTTTCCTCTTTGGAGTAGATGTTCATGAGGAGTTTTTTTTCAGTGATTATATGAATTTCATAGGGCCAGGATTCGAGTTAAAGGAAAAAACTCAGGATGACAATTGGATACTTTTTCATTTTGTTGAAGTAAATCCCAAGGATTGATTTTTATAGATTTAATAGGAATTTTTAGGAAGACGATTAAATTTGTTATCACTGAGTAATTTTTTGACTCAATCGCTATTTTCCATTTTGGGAGTGAAGGAGCGAAGCTTTTAAAGAATTTAAAATGAATAATTGTCCTAATTTAAAATTGCTCACATTGGTTTAAAATTTTAACTTTTCTATTTCTTCATTTTAATTTTTTAAAAAATGTCAAATATTATTGTTGATAAGACATTCCGTTTTGCACAGAGCATTATAACAGTTTATCTAGATTTAAGAGAAAAAGGGCATTTTAAACTTGCAGAGCAGTTAGTGAAATCTGGGACTTCAATAGGAGCAAATGTTGAAGAAGCCCAAGCGGCCCATTCGAAACTTGATTTCATCGCCAAACTCACAATTTCAAATAAGGAAGCAAGAGAAACTAGGTATTGGCTAAAACTTCTAGATAGAAAAGAGTTTCTTAGTGATCATCCTTCTTTTCCGATTTTGAAATCAGAAATTGAAGAGATAATCCTTCTCTTAAATTCAATTATTAAGAAATCAAGAGAAAATCTTAAATGAAACTTTTTAATCTAGTTCTAATTGAAATAAACCCAACTTTGACCAAAAACTTCAAATAAGCAGTTTTAATCTCTCTGCTAGAGATAATTTTAAATTTTTCATTTTCAATTTTAAACTCAAAAATTGCTCGATTCTTTAGTCACATCTAAAACCCGAATCAAATTGCTCCTGAAATTTTTTTCATATGCCAATTCAGGATACCTGCGTTCGCTTGCGAAAGATTTTGATGAGTCCACCAATTCTGTCCGTGTTGAATTAAATCGTTTGACAGAGGCAGGCTTGCTTTTGGCGGCTGATGAAGGCAAAACAAAGGTCTATCGCGCGAATGAGTTTCATCCATTTTTCAAAGAGATTCAGGCGATGGTTTCTAAATTCTTGGGATTGGATGAGTTGGTGGAAAAAATCGTAAAGCGAATGGGAGAAGTCCAAAGCGCCTATATCGTAGGAGACTATGCCAAAGGGCTGGACTCCGGGACAGTTGATGTGATTTTAATAGGGAAAGACTTGGATGAAACTTACCTCGATTTCATTCTTGAAAAGACCTATGAAAAAGTTAATCGAAAAGTAAACGTTGAAATTCTAGAAGAAGACCCTGGAAATATTTCAGGAATCTTGGTGTTTGGGAAGTAAAGAAGGCACTTTAGAGCCACGATTAATAGGGACTGATTTTTTACTATCCCTTTATTTAAAAACAAATTATTATATAAAACTGAATTCGATTGACAGATAAAACCAATGTGAAAATCATCCAAGCAAGTTCTGGCTGGAAAATGGTCGATTTCAAAGAAATTTGGAGGTATAAGGATCTCCTTTATTTCTTGACACTTCGGGGGATTAAAGCACGCTACGCCCAATCCATTCTGGGAGTTTCATGGGCCATTATCCAACCCTTGTTTACCACCTTGGTATTTACGCTGGTTTTTGGCGGTTTGGCAAAAGTGGATTCAGATGGAATGCCTTATTTATTGTTTTCCTACCTGGCACTTTGGCCTTGGAATTATTTCTCTGGCACCTTGACTGAATCAGCCAATTCCTTGATTCAAAATGCCAATATGATTACCAAGGTGTATTTTCCGAGAATGGTTCTGCCCTTATCTGCGATCCTGTCGAAGTTGTTGGATTTCATCATCGCATTTGTAGTAGTAATCTGTTTGTTGATATATTTTCAAATTACTCCAGGTTGGGGACTTTTGGTGTTGCCTTTATTGATCATTCAATTGTTGATGACCTCTTTGGGAATTGGAATGTTTCTTTCGGCGCTTGCTGTCAAATACCGAGATGTAAAGCATGCGTTGACATTTGTAGTCCAGCTGCTGCTTTATGCAGCACCAGTGGTTTACAGCACGCATGCAGTTCCGGAAAAATACCTTCCTTTTTATATTCTAAATCCTATGGTTGGGGTGATTGAAGGCTTTCGAGCTGCATTTTTAGCAAGGCCAATGCCTTGGGAATGGATCTGGCCAGGCAGTATTTTATCTGTTGTTTTTTTCATTTTTGGAATGATGTATTTCAGGAGGATGGAAAGGATTTTTGCTGATGTGGCTTAGTCGGTTCTCGGTTGTGCGCCTGCAGCTTTTGTCGGTTTTCGGTTGTCACGGCTTCGCCTGTTGTCGGTTCTCGGTTAATCGTATGCACCTGTTTTTAATTGTCCAATTTGTTTTCGCATCTGACAACTGACAACTGACAACAGACAACCCACAACCGACAACCGACAACCCACAACCGACAACCCACAACCGCAAACCATAAAAAAACATGAAATCATATAAAGATTTGGAAGTATATCAAAGGTCTT
>JAHEBE010000301.1 GCA_024642365.1 Algoriphagus sp. | reverse complement strand
CAGGCAATGCTCCCGCAATCTACCCAAGGAAATATGGCTGGCTCATGAAGAATTCCTTCGCCAAGGTCGCAATTGATTTTTGGAATTTTTGTTGGTTTCATCGCTTAGGAAAGTACGATAAATCATTTCAACGATTCAAGTTTTATTAAAAAAATGGATCTACCATGAATTTAGTGAAGAAGCAAAAACGATTTTTGAATGTACCATTACAAGACAAATATGGATATCTATTTTAGAAAAGCTTGATTGCTATCTAGCAGGTTCAACCTTCTAATCCTAATTGGCTATTTTCTAAAGGTTTAGCTTTGTCACTTTTTGGCGGCCAAAAAGTAACCAAAAAGCCTTGAGCCTCGGCCTTTTCTTTCCGCTGGGGGCTTTTGTAGTAATTCGAGCTATGCAGTCAGCGGAATTTTGTCCTGCTTTGAAAACCTAAAAATGACTGGATCTCCCTCGTACCTCGGGAGCTAAGTCATTTTCTTTACGGTTTGCAAAACAGTCCAAAACCGAAAATCCCGCAAGGCTCATCCATCCGGTTACTAGCCTAAGAAGAAACTAAGTAGAAAGCAGGAAAGCATCTATTCCATTAAATTAAGAGTAGAACCAAAAAAAAATTGAAGGGTTTGGGTAAGGGTTTTAAAAAATATGCAAAAGATGATTTAAAGGTTATTGTAATATTTGATCAGTTCATTCAACTGTTTTCCATCAAGTTTTCCTTTGCTCAATCGAAGGTGATGCATAATGGCCAGCGATTTTTTCATCCGGCTTTCTGGATTTTTGACTTTCGTGACCAAGTAAATGAGGCTTCGCTGTTTTCCCGGTGTGAGCTTTAAGAAAATTTCGTTTGCTTCTTCATCTTGGTCAAGCATGATGGTGAACTCTTCCGGAACCTCATGTCCATATTCGCTGGTATCCCGTTCGATTCGGAGTGATACTTTTTGACCCACTTCCAAATGAAACCTGGATCGTAATTGCTGGTTGATTAATAAATACCAGCAGGTTTTGGCCTTGAGAAGTGCCATGTGAAAAGGGCCTTCTTCTTGAATCCAGACCAAAACCCGCCGGTTATTTTCGTCCATGTGTGCTGCTGCAATTTTGTCTTCCACAGGCACATGATGCTGCCAGTGATTAAAATCAAATTTGCTTAAAACACTTGTGAATTGAGTCATCAGACTAACTGATCTTTGGTTCGCAATTTTTGGGTGGGACTAGGAATTGAAACTTGATTTATCCCAAAGCCTTGGTACAAAACTCAACACATTTCTGTACTTCTTTCACAGCATCTGAGCCTTCTGGAACTTGATATTCCAGTTCAATAGTTGCTGGGAATTTGTATTTGTTTTTCTGCATCATTTGAAGCATTTCCTGGATTGGTGTGTCGCCAGTTCCCCAAGCAACATTTCCCTTTCCATTTGCCGGAGTCGTTCTATCCTTGGTGTGCATGCTTAGGATTCTGCTGTGTTGCTTTTCTATTAGTGGCATTAAGTCTGTCTGTCCAGCGGCGATGTAGTGTCCTGCATCAAGATTTAATCCATTGGCAGTGCTTTGTTCTAAAGCGGTATCCCAAAATGTAAAGGTTTCTTGCTCATGTCCATGGTAGCCAACTCCCATTTTATGCTGCTCACCCATTTTACCTAGTTTCAAGGTATGTGCATCATCAGAAGGATGCTCTAAGGTGACATGTGTGGCACCAAGCGCTTTAGCCGCTTTCATTCCATAGGCGATTTCCGCGTCAGAGTTGTTTTTGCCAAAAGCATTTGGTTTGAAAGCATAGATACTCACGCCTGCATCCTTATACATTTTTCGAAGCTGTTCAAATTTCTTCATGTCTGCGGTAGTTCTCCATTGCGCAACTTCCTTCTGATAGGATTCATTTTGCGCTCGCATATCTTCCATTTCTTTTTGCTCATCGGCAGTCAATTCTTCACCTCTTCGCGCTTTGCCGCCAAGTTGAAACATTCGCATTCGATTGATTGAAGAAGTTGGCATTCCTGCAAATGATTCAGCCGGGTCTCCCATTAATTCAATTGCACTTAATCCACTATCCAATACATATTTCAAAGTCGCTTCAGCGCTTTGATCCGGCATGGATCGGAAGGAATAAGTGATGCAACCAATCTGGACGCCATTGATCAAAGAATTTGGCTTATTAAAATTTCTGATAATTGCAGGTGCGCCTTGAAGCCAGGTAGGAGCGGTGATTAGTCCTGCCGCGCCAAATGCTGATTTGATTAGAAAATCTCTTCTCGTTTTCATAGGTTATTCGGTTTGTTTTGGGTGTGCTTTATCCTACAAATTAATAATTTTGGGTTGTTTTAATTTCAATTTTAGATAAGTTGAGATAAACAGCCATAAACGGTAAAGAAAGGATTGAGGAATATTCCTTCGTTTTTGAATCTATCCTTCAGGGATGTAAGCAATGTGTTGAAAATTATTAATCTAAAGCCCTTTCCAAAAAATAGAACTATGCTAACAAAAGGAATATTAAAATCAGGATTGTTAATCGCTTTGATCATTTCCACGATAGGGACTGCTTTTAGCCAGGCAGGAAATGATCAATCGCTTTTATGGGAGATTTCAGGAAATGGATTGAAAGAAAATTCCTACCTCTTTGGTACGATTCATTTGATCTGTGCGTCGGATTTTATCATGGATGATCGCATCCAAAATGCCTTTAAAGATGCTGATAAGCTGATTATGGAATTGGATATGGATGATCCGACTGTAATGATAAAAATGCAACAGCTGTCTATGAATGCAAAAATGAGAAATATTAAGTCGGAATTTTCGGAGGAGGATTTAGCCAAATTGGATGAAGTACTGATTTCAAATTATGGGGCGGGGATGGATCAATTAGGCGTTTTAAAACCCTTTGTATTGATTTCAATGTTGACTTTGAAAATGCTTCCCTGTGATCCGGTTGAAAGTTATGAGTTGTTTTTCACCAAGAAGGCCGCCAATTTAAAAAAGGAGATCGAGGGTTTAGAATCTGTTGAATTTCAAATGGGAATATTTGATGAGATTCCTGAATCTGTCCAAATCCAAGAAATCAAAAAACTTTTATCAGGCGAAAATTCATTGGAGGAATTTGAAAAATTACTATCTGCCTATTTGGCTGAGGACATTAATCAATTGTATGAAGTGGCTACGTCTGGGGAGATGATGGAGAATTTTGATGAACTGATGCTGGATAATCGCAACAAAAATTGGATTCCGGTGATGGAGAAAAGCATGCTGGAAAATCAAGTCTTTTTTGCAGTTGGCTCTGGACATTTAGGAGGAGAATATGGCCTTATCAATCTCTTGAGAGCTGAAGGATATCAAGTCCGACCTCTAAAATAGCATTGCCCTCTTGAAACACCTGAACTACTGTACCATGACTCTTTCTTCTTTTTTTAAATCTTCAGCTAGATGACAATGCTTCTTTCCATAAGCAAGCGGATAAATTCCGGTGTTTTTCTAGCGGAACTCACTTTTCAAACTTCTCGAAGTGGAGGTCCAGGTGGGCAAAATGTAAATAAGGTGGAGACAAAAGTTCTGTTGAATTTTGATGTCGCAGCCTCTCCAAACTTATCAGAGGAAGAAAAAAGCATTCTTCTGACTAAGCTGAAAAACAAAATCACAGCCGAAGGAATCCTCCAAATCACATCTCAGGAAAAGCGCTCCCAACTTCAAAACAAGGATATTGTAATTAAGAAATTTGCAGAATTGCTTCGCAAAGCTTTTGAGAAAAAGAAGATTAGAAAAGCCACCAAACCAGGAAAGGGAGCGATCGAAAAGCGGCTAAAATCCAAAAAAGTCAACGCAGAGAAAAAAGCGAATCGAGGTTGGAAGCGAGAGTAGAAACGTTTTCTAAAATTTCCAGCTATCACCTCATTTATTTAAGACTCATTTCTATTCTTCTCGCCAGTGTATG
>JAHEBE010000040.1 GCA_024642365.1 Algoriphagus sp. | reverse complement strand
AATAAGCAGATCCAAGAAGATGCACTTTTCAACTTTGCCAAAGTGAACCTTCAAAAAGGAAGTTTTCAGGCTGCAATATCCGCTTTGGATGAGTATTTGGATACTTATCCTACGGGTAAGAATAAAGTGGAAGCCGAGAATTTACTCTCTGAAGCATTGGTGAATACCAACGATTACCTTCGGGCAATCGAACAACTGGATAAATTAGCTAGCAAATCACCTCGAATCCGATCTGCATATCAGCAAGTGGCATTCAATCAAGCGATGGTGTATTATCGCGATCAGAAATATCCGGCAGCTTTAAATTACTTGGATAAATCGCTTCAATTTCCAGAAAACCCAACCATTGTTTTGGAGTCTCATTTCTGGAAAGGTGAAATTCATGCCGCAGCTAGCAATCTTCCACAGGCAATCAAATCTTATGATACTGCGATCGGATTGGGGAAGAAAACTTCCAGTGCGTACCTCACCAAAAGTCTTTATGGTTTGGGTTATGCCTATTTCAATTCTCAACAATACGCAAAAGCTGAAATTGAATTCAAAACCTATACAGACCGTGTAAGGACGCGAGAAAATAAAGAGAATTACGATGATGCGTTACTTCGATTGGGCGATTGTTTTTACGTGCAAAAGCGTTTTTCAGAGGCTGAGGCTACTTTTCAACGTGCGATTACGGAAAGTAATAAGGGAATTGACTATGCCTATTACCGACTCGCAGTTGTTCAAAATTTCCAATCTAAAAATCAGCAGGCTTTGGGCCAGCTAGATGTGTTGATTTCTCGCTATCCAAATAGCCTTTACATTGAAGATGCATTGTTTCAACGTGGACAGATCAATATGGAAGAGCTTCAGTATCGCGCTGCAGCTATTGGTTTTTCAGACTTATTGACTTCAAAGCCAAATAGTCCATTTGTCCCTTATGCATTGGAGGGTCGGGCCGTGGCGAATTTCTCACTTCAAAACTATGAGCAAACGATCACGGATTATAAAAACATTTTGGATAATCATCCTAATGCTTCAAATTCTGAAACTGCATTAAAAGGACTTCAGGAGACATTAGCACTCCAAGGCAGATCAGCGGAGTTTTCTGATTATTTAGGGAAATACAAAGGAGCAAATCCAAGTAGTGGTAGTGTCCAATCTTTGGAGTTTGAGTCAGCAAAAGGAATTTATTTTGATAAAAACTATGCGCAGGCTACCAGAGCTTTTGAAAATTACCTCAAGAGCTATCCACAATCTGCGCAGCGTTCAGATGCCCTTTATTTCTTAGGAGACAGTTACTTCCAACTAGGAAATGTGAATCAAGCTTTAGTCCAGTTTAAATTATTGGAAAAGGAACCTGCCTCCCCTCAGCGAATTCGAGCAATCCAACGGATTGGGGCGATAGAACTGGCAAATAAAAATTATGCAGCGGCAATTCCATATTTGGAAACTTCTGCTTCGAATGCACGAAATAAGGTGGAGGAAGCTGAGGCTATTCAAGGTCTAATGATTGCGAATTTTGAGATTAAAAAGTATGATCAAGCCATTCGCAATGCAGATCGCCTACTCACTTTAGACGGTATCATTCCTGAATCCACACCGAAAGCGGTATTAACAAAAGGTAAATCTCAGCTAGCTATGAATCAACGAGTTGAAGCTGAAGGGACACTTTTTGCCTTGGTTAATGAATATAAAACTCAGCAAGGAGCAGAGGGCTTGTATTTGCTGGCGAATTCTTACCAAGAAAAAGGAGATGTGACTAGATCCAATGAGACAATATTTGATTATTCAGGACCATTTGTTGATTTCGACTATTGGTATGGCCGTATGTTTTTACTCCTATCGGACAATTACCTGAAAACTGGGGAAACATTCCAAGCAAAAGCTACGCTCGAGTCTATTGTCGAGCGATCCACAAATGCTGAAATCAAACAACTTGCTCAGGCTAAACTCCAAACCATTCAATAATCATGAAAAAGCTAACAATACTTCTTATTAGTAGTGTGCTGGTTGGAATTAGTTCGCAGCCGATTTTTTCTCAGACGCAATCAAAAGGGGAGGTGAAAGATCAGGAGTTCGTCATCCGGAAGGATCGAGTTTTGACTGTCCCTGTTCAGCCTAGAGTTTTTGAAAAACTTCCTGTATTGCCGCAGGCTAAAGGGATCACGGATTTCAACTACCTGGTGAATCAATATGCAATGAATTTGACTCCGCTCCAACTAGCGGCGACACCTGCACAGAAAAACTATGCGGCTCCTAAATTAAATCTGTATCCAGGTTTCATTCGGGCAGGTTATGGTAATTTCCAATCGCCGCTTTTGGAAGTCAGATACATGGCTACAGAGGTAAATGATTTCAATTACGCGATTCAATTGAATCATCAAAGCTTTGGGAAGGGGCCAGTTTTGCAAGAACAATCGAAGGAATCTCATACCAATTTAGGGTTTGATGGAAGTTATTTTACAGACCTTTTCGAGGCGTATGGAGGTCTAAAATGGAAACAGGATTCCTACCAGTTTTACGGCTTTGACACCACTTATGCCAATAGATTGGATTTGGATCTGGAAAATGTGCCTGGGAATGTATTGAACACCATTGACCTTAAAGCTGGTATTCGGGAGTTACAAAAGGTTGGTCCAATTTATTACGAAGGAGAATTAAGTTTTAGGCACTTCAAAGACAGCTATTTGGTAGTGGAGAGTCAATTTGGATTTCAGGCTAAAGGGAAATTCAGACCAGTCGATGATTGGACAGGAGAGGTAGGATTAGCTTATTTCTCGACAAATCCTGAAGACCTCAATTTTAAAGAATCCCGAAATTACTTTGCCATTAGACCAAATGTATCCTACAACTATGGTGAATTTTCCTTCACCGCAGGATTGAATATTGTTTCAGAAAACGATTCGATTGAAAATAAATCCAGTGATTTCAGGATCTTCCCAGTCTTAAAAGCATCTTACCAATTTGCACCTCAATTTGGTTTTTATGGCTCTTTTTCTGGGGACGTGAATCGAAATACCTACTACAGCTTTGTGATGGAAAATCCTTATTTAGGCCCATCAAATCGACTTTTGAATACGATCAACAATTACAAAATAACAGGGGGCATCGAAGGTCAATTCCAAGAGGCATTTCACTATAGAGCAGGTATTGATGTCAGTCGGTATAATCAGTTGTATTTCTTCGTGAATAATTATTCCAAAAATCTGGATTCTTTTGATGCCGCCCGCTTCAATTTGGTCTATGATGACAAAGTTGCGGTGTTTAATATCAATGCAGAATTAGGATTTAAGATTTCTGATTTCTATTCCCTAGGATCAAGATTGGATCTTTATCAATATGACTTGAATCAACAAGAAGAAGCATGGTCAAGACCAACTTGGGAGTTTAAAGTGACCAATCAGGTGACACCATTAGACCGATTATTGATTCAAGCAAACTTCAATTTTATGGGAGGGATAAAAGCTCAAGGACCAGCGGATTTAACTTCTTCCATTTTCCCGGCGCCCAAACAAATTGTGAAGTTAAAAACAATCGCTGACCTGCAGCTCAAAGCTGACTACGGGATCACTGAACGGATTTCTATTTTTGCAGAAGGAAATAACCTCCTCAATGCGACAAACACCCGTTGGTTGAACTATCCGGTAAGAGGAATCCAGTTGATCGGAGGAGCTTCGTTAAAATTCTAAGGTTTGTTTCGATTTTGGTTGGGGTTTCCAGTCAATTCGGTTAGTTTCGTAGCTTTCCCCAATTGCTATGAGCCTAGAAAATAATTCCAAGAAGCAGTGGACTGACCCTAAGGACTATGGATTACCTGTAGTCGAGATCAAGCCTATTCATTCCATCTCATCTAGCAAACCCATTTTAGAGGAGCCGAAGCCAGAAGTAATTTCTCCGGCTATCGAAAAAGAGATTGTTCCAAATCCGATTGTACAATCAATCATTGCTGAAAAATCAGAGGAAGTAGAAACAAGTAAAAAGACAAAACCTAGTCCCGCTTCGAAACCTGTTCCTCAAAAGGAAATCCCTGTAAAAAAAGAATCGAAAAGCTGGATAGGAATAGTAGCTGTCCTTGCCTTGGTATTGGTGTCTGTAATCATTTGGCAAATGACCACATCGAATCAGGTCTCTGAAGAATCAATTCCTCCTGTTGCAGAAGAAGCTCAAGTAGACCCCATTCTTGAGGAAGAAAATTCAAATGTTAATGAATCTAAAGAAGAAGAAACTCAAGTAACTGAAAATCAAATCACTGAAGTTGAAACTGCAAGTTCAGAAACTACTCCAATACAAAAGCCCGAAACTGGTACAACTATTGATCGTACAGTAGCAGGAACTTTGATTCGGGTGGAATCAAAAGCAGAAAGGCCAACTTATTATATTATTGTCGGAAGTCTTCCAAGCGAACGCTTGGCTTTAGAAGAAGCTCCGGTCTATCAAAATCGAGTACCCTCTGTTTATTTGATTTCTCCATACGATGATAATACAAATTATCGTTTAGCTATTGGGTCCTTTGGAAGCTTTACAAAAGCCAATGAGGAACTAGAGCGAATTAAAGCTGACTACACAGAAGCTTTATGGATTTTGAAATATTAATATGATTCTACTTCAGACCCTCTCTGTTGATCCTATTTCAGCAGCAGATAGCCTAGCGATGGGCGCCTCAGCAGAAAGCATCGGCTTACTTGATCTTTTGATCAAAGGCGGCTATATGATGATTCCGCTTTACCTATTGTTCATCTTGGCAATTTTTATCTTTTTTGAGCGGCTCTTGACGCTAAAGAAAGCTTCAAAAACATCCTCGCATTTGATGGATCAAGTGAAGATTCTTGTTCAAAGTGGGAATACAGATAAAGCTAGAATCCTTTGTGCCGGAGAAAATACCCCTGTAGCAAATATGATTGCCAAAGGGATCGAGCGGATTGGATCACCTTTGAAAAATATTGAAGTCTCTATCGAAAATGTAGGGAAAATTGAAATTTACAAATTAGAGAAGAATCTGAATTTGCTTGCAACAGTATCGGGTGCAGCTCCGATGATTGGTTTCCTTGGAACTGTTACGGGGATGATCCAAGCATTTATTGCAGTAGCGCAAGAGGAGGGAATGGTATCTCCTAAGTTGCTCTCCACAGGTATTTATGAAGCGATGATTACTACATCTGCAGGATTGGTGGTAGGTATTTTGGCCTATTTAGGGTATAACTATTTGGTGACTCAAGTTTCCAAATTGGTACACAACATGGAATATTCTTCGATCGAGTTTATCGACTTACTTCAAGATAAATAATATGGGACTTCAATCTAAAAATAAGGTTGATCCAGCATTTAGCATGTCATCGATGACAGATATTATTTTTCTGTTGTTGATTTTCTTCATGCTGACTTCATCCTTTATTACGCCCTCCGGACTTCCGGTGAATTTGCCTTCAAGTGAGACTTCGGATATTGTCATGCAGGAAGTGACCGTGACGATCACGAAAGATTTTAAATTTTCTGTCAACGATAAAATTGTTCCGCGCGAGCAAGTGAAAACTGAGCTTACCAGCTTGTTGACAGATAAAAAAGGACAAGTAGTGCTTCATATCGACAAAGAAGTACCTGTTGAATATTTAGTAGAAATCGGTGGAATTGCAGCCGGATTAGAAGCAAACGTATCAATCGCGACTAAACCTTATTAAAATGCAAACCTGGGATTCAGATAAAATAGAAAGTGAAAGCAAGAAGAAGTCTTGGATCATCACCATTCTTCTGAATGTCGCTTTACTCATTGCTTTCTATTTCATAGTAGTTTGGAAGGAACAAATTCCTCCGCTTCCGACTTTCGGCTTGGAACTGAATCTTGGATTTACTCCTACTGGTTCTGGCGACAGAAATAGTCCGAATGCACCATCTGAAGTGCAAACGCCGGTAACAGAAGCTGCTGCTCCCGGAGAAATTGCTGAGGCAGTTACAAAACCTGCCACACCAGCTCCAAGTCCAAAAACAGAGACTGCTAAACCTAAAGCCACATCACAGCCTGCGGTTAACAAAGCGGTGACGACTAAGCCTTCGCCAATAAAAGGAGAAGAAAAAGCAAGTGAGATCACTAAAAAACCAGAACCAGTAAAAAGTCAGCCTGCAAAAACAGTAACGACTCCAGCGAAATCAGAAGCAGAACAAACCGTTCAAAAAGCACCTGAACAGCCTAAAGTAGACCAGCGGGCTATTTTTGGAGCAGGTGGAACATCGGGAAAAGGCACCCAGCCAGCAGCTGGCGGAGCACAAGGATCCTCTACTGAAAAGGGGGATGCCGGAGATCCAAAAGGCACTGTGGATGGAAGAGCAATTATGGGTGAAGGATCAGGAAAGGGAGTTGCTTCTGGTGCGGGCTATAGCTTAGATCTAGCCGGATGGGACTTTGCTTCTAAGCCTGCTATTAATGATCGCGTATCTACTCGAAACGGGCGGATCGTATTTAAAATCACTGTGGATGACTCGGGGAAAATTGTTCAGGCAGTTCCTTTGGAATACAACGTTTCGAATGAAGTATTAGCCTATTATCGCCAGGTAGTCAATCAAATAAACTTCAAAAAACAAGGGGGTGCTGCAGCAGATTTTTCAACAGGGAAAATCACCTTTGTGATCAAGATCGATTAAAATGACTTATCAGGAGACTTTGGACTACTTGTTCAATTCCCTTCCCAATTTTCAACGGATAGGCGCGTCGGCTTATAAAAAAGATTTAAGTAATACGATTGCACTTTGTAATCATTTAGGAAATCCGGAGAGGCAATTTAAAACCGTACATGTTGCGGGAACAAACGGAAAAGGAAGTTCCTCCCACAGTATTGCTTCAATTCTTCAGATGGCTGGTTACAAAACTGGCCTTTATACTTCCCCACATCTTAAATCTTTTACCGAGCGGATTCGGGTCAATGGCATAGCTATTCCCGAAAATGACGTAGTCTTATTTGTAAAAGAAAATAAAGCATTCTTGGAAGAACTGAAGCCTAGTTTTTTTGAGATGACGGTGGCGATGTCTTTTTGGTATTTTGCAAAAGTCAAAGTAGATATCGCGGTGATTGAAGTAGGAATGGGAGGTAGGCTCGATTCTACTAATGTCATTCTTCCCGAAGTAAGTCTGATTACAAATATTGGGTACGATCACATGCAATATTTAGGAGATACATTGCCTTTGATCGCTGGTGAAAAAGCAGGTATCATTAAGCCCAATGTGCCTGTTGTAATTAGCGAGACGCATCCAGAAACTCAATCCGTATTTATTGAAAAGGCGAAATCCTGTTCGGCTCAAATAACCTTTGCAGATCAGATTTGGAGTATTTCCAATGGAGCGTTGATCAATGGAAAGGCAAATTACGCTGCAAGCAATACCGCTAAAAAGCTTGCCATTGAATTCGAATTAATCGGATATTATCAACGCTTTAATCTCCCCGGAATTCTTGAATCTATTGAAGTCCTGAAAAAAAAGCATTGGAATATTTCAGATGATGCGGTACTTGAAGGACTAGCAAAAGTCAGTACGTTGACGCAACTCAAAGGCCGATGGCAAATCCTCAATCAGAACCCTACAATCATTGCAGATACAGGACATAACGAAGCTGGAATTACCGAGATTTTAAAGCAACTGAAAACGTACCACTACGAGAAACTTTGGATGATTCTAGGGATGGTTAATGATAAGGATGTCGCCAAAATTCTCGAGCTACTACCCAAATCTGCGAATTACATTTTTGTGCAAGCTCAGATTCCGCGAGCATTAGCAGCCGAGAAATTGGCCGAAGAAGCATTGAAATTTAGGTTGAAGGGAAAAATAATCCCGGATATCAACGAAGCAATCCAATTTGCCCGAAAAAAAGCGAAAGCTAATGACCTTATTTTTATCGGAGGGAGTACTTTTGTGGTCGCAGAAATCGAAGACCTATAAATGAGCAGGAAAAAACTAGTTCGCTTCAAAGAGAATGAAGAGAACCCAAACGTAGTCCAATCTGGCAAAGCTATTTTTGAATCTATAAAAGGAAATTGGAATCAACTGCAATTCAAGAATGACCATCCTTTGGTAGTTGAATTAGCCTGCGGAAGAGGAGAATTTACTGTAGGTCTTGCCCGTAATTTCCCGCATCAAAATTTCATTGGCGTAGATATCAAAGGGAGTAGAATCTGGAAAGGGAGTTCTATAGCGACATCTGAGGGAATTTCAAATGTGGCATTCCTTAGAACTCAAATTGAATTGCTTGATTCCTTTTTTGACGCAAATGAAATCTCAGAACTATGGATCACTTTTCCTGATCCTTTTCCCAGAGATGGTGACGAGAAGCGACGGTTAACCTCGCCACGTTTCCTCGAAATGTATAAACCTCTTCTAAAAAAGGACGGGATCATTCATTTCAAAACAGATAATACAGGCCTGTTTGATTACAGTTTGGAGCTTTTTCAAAATCGTGAAGATTTGGAATTGATTGGCTTTACACATGATTTTTACCAAAGTGAATGGAAAGATGATCACTTCGGAATTCAAACGCGCTACGAAAAAATGTTTGCTGACAAAGGGGAAAAAATCAAATACCTAAAATGTAGATTTATTGGCTGAGCTTTAACCCCAAGGATTATTTTTTTAGACTGATTCAGTATCTTAAAACATGAATCAGAAAAAACGATTGGTAGTATTGAGTGGGGCAGGTGTTTCAGCTGAAAGCGGAATCAGAACATTCCGTGATTCTGGCGGATTGTGGGAGGGACACGACGTAATGGAAGTTGCTTCTCCGGAGGGCTGGAGGAGGAATCAATCTTTGGTTCAAGAGTTTTATAATCAACGAAGGAAACAAGCATTGGAGTGTAGTCCAAATCGTGCTCACCTAATCTTAGCAGAACTAGAAGCATTTTTTGAAGTCCAAATCATCACCCAAAATGTAGATTTACTGCATGAGCGGGCTGGTTCCAGCAATGTCATCCATCTTCATGGGCAATTAAATAAGGCACAGAGCTCGGTGGATCCAAGGTTAGTCTATGAGTTAGATTCCTGGGAAATAAAAAGTGGAGATTTATGCGAAAAAGGGTCACAACTACGACCGCATATTGTATGGTTTGGAGAGGCAGTTCCTATGATGATTCCTGCCATCAATCTTGCTAAAAAAGCAGACTACTTTTTAGTCATTGGAACATCATTGCAGGTGTATCCTGCGGCAGGTCTTTTGGATTATGTGCCAAATCATGCCAAGGTTTTCTTGATCGATCCAAATGTTCCTGATCGCAAGTTTGGAAATAAAGTTGAGGTCATTCCTGAAAAAGCAACGCTCGGCATGGAAAAAATCAAAAACCTATTGCTGGGAAATTAATATTTTCCAACTCATAAAAATCCTATAAATTGAGGTACTTAAGATTACTTTGATGGGTGAGGCAGTTACTAATATGGTTAGGCTTTGATTCAATTTTAAGAAAATTGTATTTCCTATTTCAATCATCAAAAAATAAAAAGCATAAAAATGTGTCTATGAAAATTGCAGTAATAGGAGTAGGGCCTTCAGGAATTACCGCTTTGAAAAACTTGGTGGATCAAGGTTTGGATGTCGTGGCATTTGATAGAAATCATGAAGTAGGCGGCAACTGGATCTATTCTGAAAATGAGAGTCACTCCAGTGTTTTTGAAACTACCCACATTATTTCATCTAAAACACTTTCACAATATGCTGATTTCACATTTGATGATTTTGATCCCAGCGTTTCAGATTATCCCTCCCATGATGAATTGAGACGCTATTTTCAGGCTTATGCCAAGCATTTTAATTTATATCAATTCATCCGGTTTGGAACTTTAGTCAACCATTGTGAGCAAACTGACCCAAACACTTGGGAAATAACAACAGAAAAAGATGGCATTCAGAGCGTGGAGAAATTCACACATTTGGTAGTTTGTAATGGGCACCATTGGAAGCCTCGTTATCCGAATTACCCAGGTGAATTTTCAGGAGAATTTATTCATTCTCATAATTTCAAGAAGGCAGCTCCTTTTGCAGGTAAGCGGGTCTTGGTCATTGGTGGTGGAAACTCCGCCTGCGATGTAGCGGTGGAGACAAGTCGGGTTTCAGAAAAAACTGCGATTTCCTGGCGAAGGGGTTATCAAATTGTCCCCAAATTCTTTTTTGGAAAACCTTCAGATGTCGTGGCCGAACAAAGTAAATGGCTACCCATCAAGATTCGGACATTTTTCAATAAAATTCTCTTGAAAGTCATGCTTGGGGACAATAAGCTTTATGGTTTACGGCCGATTACTGAGCCATTTGGAGCAACTCACCCTACGATCAATGATGAATTGCTGCATAAGCTTCGGCATGGGAAAGTGAAGCCAAAATTAGATATAAAGCGATTTGAAGGGAAAAATGTGATTTTTGAAGATGATTCAAAAGAGGAGTATGATGCTATTGTCGCATGTACCGGTTATTGGTTGAGCCATCCTTTCTTTGACAAGGAATTGATTAATTACTCTGAAGGACCTGTTCCACTTTGGTTAAAAATGTTCCATCCTTCGATTAGCAATTTGTATTTCATTGGGATGTTTCAGCCGCTAGGGTGCATTTGGCCTGGTGCTGAGCTTCAAAGTAAAATCATGGCTAACGAACTGGTAGGCAAATGGAAACGACCTGATTCCATCCGAGAGTTATGTGCCAAAGAAGTTGCAAATCCACATTACAAGCAGATCAATACGCCACGGCATACCATCACTGTTGACTTTCACTTATTTGTAAAAGAGTTGAAAAAGCAACTCCCCAAGGACTATATTTCAAAAGAGGCTAAAGCAAAGGTTCAGCAGGAGGAAATGAGTAGCTGACCTATGAAAAGGCTTAAAATCAAATATTTTCTAATTTTTTTGATTCTTTGGGCCTTTGGTTTTTGGGGATGGGAGTGGTGGAATAGTTATCCGAAAGTGAAGCTGGTTGTATTGGCACCAGAAAACACTTTGTCTGGAAAAATTGACTCCATTCTAATTCAGGCAATTAATGAATATCGTTTGCCCGGGGTTACTGCCACAATTGTGAAAGATGGAAAAACCATTTACCTCAATGCTTTTGGATTTCAAAATCTAGCTGAAAAAGATTCACTTCGAATTACGAGCTTGATTCCAGTTGCCTCTGTTTCTAAGCTTTTTACTGCATTGACTGTGGCAAATGCCGCAAAGGATTTAGAAATAAAAGCTACTAACTTCCTTCAAGATTCACTTTTGGAAAAGTTTCCAAAACTGAGATTTGATCAGGTTTTGGAGCATCAGACAGGATTGCTGGATAAGCGCACGCTTCGATCAATACTCTTTGAGGAATATGGAAATAGTTTGCAAGATTGGGGGGATTCTTATCTTCAAAACCAAACTTTCCTTGAATCTCAAGAACATCCTGTGCAGTATGCTGATTTGAATTTTGATTTATTGGGGTATTGGCTAGAAAATCGGCTCGAAACAAATTTTCATAACCAGGCCAATTTTCAAATTTTTGGACCATCAGGAATGGATCAGAGTCACTATCCTTTGCAAGATTTCAATGATTCACTGCCGATTTCTGGCTATCAGCATACTTTTTTATGGAAAAGATTAGAAGTTACTGAAATGCGACTCCAAACTTTTCCTTCACCATCTTCTGGGCTTTTGACAAGTACTCGAGATATGAGTTTAGCATTGATTCATCTGCTTAGAGATGAGATGGGCAACTTCCAAAATGAACTTGCTTGGCTGGAAGAAAGAGAAAATTCAAAATTATTGGGATTTCAAAAGATCAGAATGCTGGAGTCTGACTGGATTGGACATTTTGGTGGACAAGCTGGCTATAGCGCCTTCTTTTTCTATTCTAAAAATCTAAAAACAGGTATTTTTCTATTTTTCAATTTAAAAGACCCAGCTGATTACCGGCTGGAATTAGCAAAAAAACTACTCCATCAAGTGTTAGTGGTCAAAAATTAATCCTATGAAACTATCCTTTCCACATCCTATTATTATTCTACTCAGCTTTATTTTGCTGGCAGGGCTTTCCACATTTTTCATACATTCTGGAAGTTTTGAGCGGGTCTTGGATGAAAATACAGGCCGTGAGATCGTTGTTCCTGGGAGTTTTCATGAAGTCGAAGATATTAACGCAAATTTTGGTGACATCTTGCTTTCTATTCCTGAAGGGATTATTGCTAGAGCGGATGTGCTCGTACTTGTGCTCTTGCTTGGTGGAGCTTTTTTTGTAATTGAAAAAACTGGCGCCTTACAGGTTGGTATCGAATCCTTGATTTATCAATTCAGGAACAAGCCCAGTTTGCTTTTTTACCTACTTGGCTTTGTTTGTGCGATCTGCGGAGGGATTTTCTACATGTCGGAAGAATTTATTGGATTGATCCCACTCTTCATCTTATTGGCCAGGAAAACCAAATATGACCTTCGTGCTATTTTGGCGATAGGTGTAGGTTCAGCAATTCTGGGAGCAGCATTTTCACCTTTCAATCCATTTGGAGCATTAATAGCTTTGAAAATTGCAAAAGTTGATCCAGGAGAAGAGTTATTATTTCGATTGGCATTTTTTGTAATTGCTGTATTTGTCTGGATTAGTTACCATGCAAAATTTGGAAAATCAAAAGGGGAAAGTGAATCTGACGTAGAGATTGAAAAAGTTGAAATTTCCATAACTCATCGAATCATACTCGCGCTTACTTTGACTGGAATAGGTCTAATGATCTGGGGTGTAGCTGTCAAAGGCTGGGATTATAATCAAATGGGGATTATGTTTTTTGTGGTTGGATTTGTCTGTGGACTGATAGGTGGCTTAGGTTTGAATGGCACAGCGCGAACTTTTTCAGCAGGATTTGCGGAATTGATTTTCGCGGGTGTCATAATTGGTCTAGCACAATCGATCTATATTTTATTGGATAAAAGTCAAAGCATTGATCCTATTATTTATGGGTTGTTTCAGCCCTTGGAATCACTTCCAAGACAGATCGCCTCAATTGGATTATATCTTTCCCAAGCGATCCTGCACATTCCTGTGCCAAGCAGTTCAGGTCAGGCTGTTTTAACCATGCCATTGGTGATCCCTTTAACAGATTTATTGGGTATGTCTCGGGAAATCGCAGTGCTTACTTACCAATACCCAGCTATTCTTATGGATTTAATGACTCCAACGAATGGGACTATTATGGCGATATTAGCCGCTGCTGACATCAAATTCAATAATTGGGTATCCTACATTTGGAAATCCTGGTTAATAATTATCGGGATCGGTATGTTATCTGTAATAATCGCTTTATTTTGGATTGCCTAAATCAAAAAAATCAAAATGGATATTAACGATCATAACCCTCTCCAACCTTATCAACCAAAAGCCGACCGCTATCACCAAATGAAATACCGCTATTGCGGAAATAGTGGGCTTCAACTTCCTGAAATCTCCTTAGGCCTATGGCATAATTTTGGGCACAATTCAGATTTTACGCTGGGAAGAAAAATACTAAGAAGGGCTTTTGACCTTGGAATATGTCATTTTGATCTGGCAAATAATTATGGTCCTCCGTTTGGCTCCGCAGAAGAGAACTTTGGGAGAATTTTTAAAAAGGACTTTTCAAATCTTCGTGATGAATTATTGATTTCCTCCAAAGCAGGTTGGGATATGTGGCCCGGTCCCTATGGAAACTTTGGATCAAGAAAGTATTTGATTTCGAGTTGTGATCAGAGTTTGAAAAGAATGGGGCTTGATTATGTAGATGTTTTCTACCACCACCGGCCTGACCCAAATACCCCGTTAGAAGAGACAATGGGAGCTTTAGATCAACTGGTGAGACAAGGAAAAGCGCTTTACGTGGGGATTTCCCAATATTCAGCTGAGGATACTTTAAAAGCTTATTCAATCTTAAAGAACTTAGGTACTCCACTTCTCATACACCAGCCCCGCTATTCGATGATTGATCGCTGGGTTGAAAATGGGCTGATGGATGTCTTGGGAAATAACGGAGTGGGTAGCATTGCCTTTTCACCGCTGGAACAAGGCATGCTAACTGATAAATATTTGAAAGGTATTCCAGAAGATTCCCGAGCAGCAAAAGATGGACGATACTTGAAGCCAGAACAAATCGGTGGAGAGAAATTGGAAATGATTCGTTCGTTAAACGAGGTGGCTAAGTCAAGAGGACAGAGTTTAGCACAAATGGCTATCGCTTGGCTTTTAAAAGACCCTAGAATCACTTCAGTTCTTGTCGGAGTCTCTAAGCCAGAGCAGCTGGATGATAACGTTGCCGCTGTTAAAAACACAACTTTCTCAGAAACTGAATTAACACAAATTCGAAACATTCTAGGAATTTGAAACTTTCCCTTAATCCGCGAAGTGCCCTGATTTTGATCGTAATCGCTCAATTTTTGGGCACTTCGCTTTGGTTTGCAGGAAATGCTGTTGCATCTGAATTGAGTATTTTATTGGGGAAGTCAAGTCTGGTCTCCGGTATTACTTCTGCTGTTCAGTTAGGATTTATCGCGGGGACATTGGTTTTTGCTTTTTTAAGTATTCCTGATCGATTTCCACCAGCAAAAGTGTTTTTGTATTCTTCATTAATTGCGGCACTTTTCAATTTTCTGATCACATTGATTCCACTCAGTCTTGGGATAGTTCTTGTATGTCGTTTTTTAGTCGGCTTTTTCTTGGCCGGGATTTATCCTGTAGGAATGAAAATTGCCGCGGATTATTTTGAAAAAGGGCTTGGAGTAGCTTTAGGATTCTTGGTAGGGGCCCTAGTTTTAGGGACTGCTTTTCCACATTTAATTCGAGGCTTAAATTTAAGTTTTGATTGGCAGCTTACCTTTTATGTGACTTCAGGATTGGCAATTATTGGAGGATTAATCGTTGGTTTTTTTGTGCCTAATGGTCCATTTCGGAAGCCAAATCCAGTTTTTGACTTAGGCTTACTTC
>JAHEBE010000039.1 GCA_024642365.1 Algoriphagus sp. | reverse complement strand
GTGAATCCACCATTTTTTAGCGCAGCTACGAAAGCTCGCCAATCCATCGAATCACCTAAACCAAAGCCAGGTAAGGTGGCTTCATAATGATGGCGATCCCAAGAGTTGGTGCTGCTCGGAATCCCAGCCTTTTCGGCCCATTCCTTGGGCACTTCTTGCATCGGATACATGTTTCCCCAAAATGGATCTGGGTTGTTTCTCGTGGACTTTACATGGATCCGCTTCAACCGACTTTTATCTGTTTGCTGGATCACCGCAACTGGATCTGTATGTTGCCAGACGTCATGTGAGGGATCATAAATTTCCCCGTGATTTGGCGAAGGGATTAGCTCATACATGAGTTTTCGCGCAGCCAAAAGGCCTGGTAGATTATTATAAGTCCCGAAATGTCCCGAACTTCTCCAGCCTTCCATGGGGCAGTTTTCGTAGAGGACAGTGACCCCGAGATCCTCTGCGTACTTGATAATGGGAGCAAAGACTTTTTGATATTCTAGTAAGTTTTTCTCGAAACCACCTTCTTGATTGCCCAACTCATGATTATACCCTACAAAGGTTCCGACTTTGATATCATTTTCATCACCTCCCATGAGATAAGCCATGCGAATGAGCCGGAGGAGATGATTTTGGTTCTTGATCCGATGTCCAGGATCGCCTCCGATTAGGTTTTCAAATGCACCAATGGATAATCTGAGATTTGCAGTATTGAATTTGTCCAAAGTTGCTTTGGCATCTTCGGGCCCAAAAGTTTCATAATTCAAATGAGTTGCGACAAAGTCATTTCTAGAACCATCCCTTCGAAAAACACATAGATCTAAGCCTTGTACGCCGATTTCTTTTGCTTTGGTGATGGTTTGATCAAGGTTCAGCGTGTCAAATGCTGAGGTCATGATCCAGATTGGATTTGCCATGAAATGAAATTTTTATTGAAGGGGTAAAAATTAGCGAATTGTACTCGGAATCCCCTAAAAATAACTTAAGAATACCTTCTTCTGATTTCTACTTTTAGCTTTTGCCTTTCCCAAAGTGCCGTGGCCAAATCTAAAGAAACTTGGTCAGGGGCAGATTCGTGTAAAATTTTCTTGAGCTTTTCTTCTCCCAAATCTATTCGGTAACAAATCTGAAGGAGCCTTTCGAAATCTCGGTCAAGGAGCTGGGAGATTGCCTTCGAGAGGAGGAGGATCGCTTGTTTTTCATCTAATTTTTCAGCCAACTCGGGCAATTCAAAATCCTTCTTTAAAAATAAAAATGTGTCCTCAGCGATTGGTTTACTCATAGTTATAAATCAAAAAAGCCCCAAAATCGGGGCTTAATTTATTTTTTCTTTTCCTTTTTCTCTTTCTTTTCTTTTTTCTCCTCCACTACCTCTTCTACCAAGGTCTCTGGCGCTTGGGTACGGATGAGCGAATACCAAGAGATCAATTTTTTGATATCGGAAATGTAAACTCTTGATTCATCTACTTCTGGAAGCACATGCTTCATAAATGCGCGTAGTTCAGAATCATCAGGATTTGAATCCAGACCTAAGTCTCCCCCAAATTCCTTTTCAATTTTCTGCATCACTGATTTAAGTGGTTCGGCGCCTTCTTCAGTTAAAGTATAGATGCTGATATCACTTAAAATAGATACGCGTTGTGACATTCCGGCTACCAGCTTTGACTTCTTTCCATCTAAACTCTCCAAGATGACTCCGCTTCTGGTTGGTTTTAAAACTCTGAAAAGACCTGGTTTACCAGATACTGTTGCTAATTCTTTGAAATCCATGTTTGTGTTTTTTGCAGGCTGCAAATATAATAGTATCTGTTAAATCATTTCCCACTTTCGTGTTCTACTACTAACTCTTCGAGAAAAGACGTTAATTCATTTTTGCCAGTCCCAGCCTCAGCACTGGTGATGAAATAGTCTGGTTCCTCTTCAAAGATTTCGGTTGTCTTTTTGAGGAATGCCCGGATATTGGCATCGGTTTTTGATTTAGACTGCTTGTCTGCTTTCGTAAAAACCAAGGCTGTAGGAACTCCTTCGGTACCGCACCAAAGTAAAAATTCGAGATCAATCTGCTGAGGTTCTAAGCGGCTGTCAATCAATACAAAAACACCGCAAAGGTTTTCTCGCTTGGTTAGGTAAGTGCTGATCATACTTTCCCAGCCTTGCTTTACTTTGAGATTTACCTTAGCGAAACCATACCCTGGGAGATCGACCAAATACCATCGGTCGTTAATTACAAAATGATTGATCAATTGCGTTTTACCGGGTTTTTGCGAAGTTTTGGCTAGGTTTTTTTGCCCAGTAAGCATGTTGATGAGTGAGCTTTTGCCCACATTTGACCGACCAATAAATGCAATCTCTGCACGATCAGGCTTTGGACAATTTCCTGGATTGGAATTACTGATAACAAATGCTGCTTTTTGGATCATGTTAAGTGATTTGAATGCAAAAGTACGATTTTAACTCGAAGCAAATCTTATCCTCAGCCAGCAACAATTTTCCATTCCTCATGTTTCTTGAGTATTATTGCCCCTTCAAAGTTCGAATTGTGATGTCAGTAGTTCCTTATAAAGATAAACAAGACCCTAAGAAAGCTCAGGTAGCTGAGATGTTTAACAACATCAGTCCTAAATATGACCTCCTCAATCATGTGTTGAGTATGGGGATCGATATTGTGTGGCGAAAAAAAGCCATCAAGCTTTTGAAAAAAGATCAGCCAAAATTGATCTTGGATATTGCTACTGGAACAGGTGATTTTGCGATTGAGGCCTTGGCCTTGAATCCTGATAAAATTATCGGAGTGGATATTTCAGAAGGAATGCTCGCTGAAGGCCGAAAGAAAATGAAGAAGCGCAAGCTGGATCACATCATTGATTTGCAGTTGGGAGATTCCGAAGGATTACTTTTTGAGGATAATAAATTCGATGCAGTCATCGTTTCTTTTGGAGTCAGGAACTTTGAAAATTTGGAAAAAGGATTGTCCGATATGTATCGAGTATTAAAGCCTGGAGGAAAGGCTGTAATTCTTGAATTTAGCAAGCCTAGAAGTTTTCCAATGAAGCAGGCCTATGCCTTTTATTCCAATACAATTTTACCGCAGGTTGGAAAAATTGTATCCAAGGACAATTCTGCTTATACTTATCTACCTGAATCTGTCCAAGCTTTTCCAGATGGAGAAGATTTCTTGGCAGTATTGAAAAAAGTCGGTTTTACCAGCAACGTATGCAAATCACTCACTTTTGGAATAAGCTCAATCTACGTAGGAGTAAAGTAGTCTTACTTGCAATAGTTTTTAATCTTGCAGTAGGTACTTCTTTTGCTCAGGGGCTTTTTGGGTTGACCAGTACTTCGGGATCTGATGATCGCACGCTTTCCTATGGATTCTTTTTAGCAGGTCATACCTCTAGTTATCGATTAAAATATTCTGATTCATTTCTTAATCAAAGTGCTGGAACAAGCCCTACTGTTCGTGCGGTTTTCACAAAATTCTCTCCTGGATTTTCTTTAGGTTTTACAGGAATTCTAAGTTTTCATGATCAGGTTCAACTTCTGTTTACTCCAAAAGTTGGTTTTTATGAATATCAAACAGAAATCTCCTATTTCTCGACAGCTGTGCCTGAGCCAGGGCTTCCTAATCAGAATACCGGGAATAATTCCGTTACAGTTTCAAATTCTCAACTGATAAAAAATGAGGCAACGATTATTGAGCTGCCTCTTTTATTTAAGTATCGGTCGATTCGATTTAATAACACGCGTATGTATTGGATCGGTGGCGCAAGCTATAATTTCAGAACAAAGAGCCAGGATGAGGCGAATATTGAAGAGCTTGTGACTACGGGTAAGGACTTTTCTCTTGAAATGGGAATGGGATTCGAAGTGTATTTCAAATACTTCAAGTTTGCACCGGAGATTCGTTTTTCGCACGGCTTGAATAACTTATATCAAGCTGAAAATACCAATCCACTTTTTCGAGATGCGATCTCTTCCATTAAAAGAAAATCAATTACTGTTTATTTGAACTTCCAGTAATTTAAATAGACCAAGGTTTAACCATTTTTTAGGAATCGTTTTAATCCGGTATTTCTGAGTTTTCCTAAATCTTGTATCTTGTCTAAATGAAGAAGAAAATCGCATTGATTACAGGTGCAACATCGGGAATTGGAAAAGCTACTGCATTAATCCTTGCCAAAAATGGCTACTCCATTATTGCAACAGGAAGAAGAAAAGAAAAGCTAGATGCTTTGAAGGACGAATTAGGCGCTGTTGATTATTTGCCTCTCGTATTTGATGTGCGGGAGCGGGAAAAAGTGTTGGATGTATTGGGTAGCCTTCCTGACGAATGGAAACAAGTTGATGTTTTGGTTAACAATGCAGGAAATGCTCATGGAATGGATCCCATCCAAACAGGTAATTTGGACGATTGGGATGCAATGATGGACATCAATGTGAAGGGGTTACTTTATGTTTCTAAGGCGATCATTCCTGGAATGTGTGAACGAAAATCTGGAATGGTGATCAATATTGGTTCAATTGCAGGGAAAGAGGCTTATCCGAATGGGAATGTGTATTGCGGGTCAAAATTTGCTGTTGATGCAATTACAAAAGGGATGCGGATTGATTTAAATCCATTTGGGATTCGCGTGGTCGCGATTCACCCAGGCTTGGTCGAGACGGAATTTTCGCTCGTGAGATTCAAAGGGGACGATCAGCGTGCCGCTACAGTCTATAAAGGTTTTGAACCATTGGTAGCGCAAGACATTGCAGAAATCATAGAATTTGTGGTAAATAGACCAGCACATGTAGTGCTTGCAGATATTGTGGTATTACCCACAGCTCAGGCAAGCGCCACCATTGTTCATAAGACCCTATGAAATATTTAATAAACCGGTTATTCTTTTTACTCTCAATTGTTTCCTTGATTTCCTGTGCTACTGAGCGAAAAACGGAAAATCTAGAGGATGTTTTGGTCAAGGAGATTGGCGAAACACTACCGCAAGAGGAAGCGAATATCCTACCTCAGACATTAGAAGAATCATTGATCGAACAGGGATTGGTAGATTTGGAGAGGTACATACCTGGCATTGAAGTAGAATTGAAATACAGTACTGAGGACAATTTCTTCGGTAAAGATGTATATGGTGATTTGACGAATGCTTTTCTCCAGCCGGTAGTAGCGGAGCGGTTAAGAACTGCTCAGGAAAAACTGGTGGAGAAATACCCCAATCTGACCTTGATCATTTACGATGCTGCGCGGCCATTAAGCGTCCAACAAATTCTTTGGGATAATCTTGACAAGCCAGATAGCTTAAAGCCCTTGTATGTGGCAGACCCTAAACTCGGTAGCTTACATAATTTTGGAGTTGCTGTTGACCTTTCTATTTATGATAAGGAATCTGGACAACCAATCGATATGGGGACGGGGTTTGATTTTTTTGGTTTTGCAGCTTATCCTGACCGGGAGTTGGAAATGCTCGCTTCAGGAACTATTACCAAAGCGCAGGTAGCTAATAGAGAGATTTTGAGAAGTGTTATGTATTCTTCCGGATTTACAGGAATCGGGTCAGAATGGTGGCATTTCAATGCTTTTTCTAGAAAGGAAGCGGGAGAAAAATTTCAACTTATAAAGTGATCAAAACAAGTAGTCAATTTCAAATAGAAAGTCAAACTCATAAAATACAATAACCCAAAATTCAGAACCTATGAATCTTAAACGAAGTATGCTCACCCTTGGGCTGATTTTCAGTATTATCCTGATCGCTCCAGCTCAACAATTCAAAGCTTTGGTATTTACAAAAACCGCAGGATTCCGGCATCAATCAATTCCCAATGCGGTCGTTGCATTGAAAAAAATGGGAGAAAAGCAGGTTTTCAGCGTGTATACTTCTGAGGATCCAAAGGTTCTTGCCGAAGAAAGTTTAGCTAAATATGATGTCCTGATCTTAGTCAGTACTACGGGTACCATCTTTGACGAAGCGACTCAGGCTTCTTTGAAAAAATTCGTTCAAAGTGGAAAAGGCGTAGTAGGCGTTCATGCAGCTGCTGACTCAGAATACCAGTGGCCATGGTACAATCAAATGATGGGTGCTTATTTCTTGGCTCACCCAGCACAACAAACGCTTAGATTGGAAGTAGTAGATCAAAATCATCCATCGACTTGGCATTTGCCTAAAAACTGGATGTGGACAGATGAGCTTTATGAATACAAAGACATCAATCCGAACTTGAAAGTATTAATCAATGCCGACGAAAGTACTTACAAAGTAGCCAAAGGCAATGGAGCAAATCACCCAATGGCTTGGTACCATGAATTTGAAGGCGGAAGAGTCTTTTATACCGCTCTAGGCCATGTGGATTCTGCATGGGAAGACGATGTGTTTTTGAAGCACTTGTATGGAGGGATTTGGTATGCCGCCACTGGACATCCCTTTAAAAAGTAAAAGATTCTAAAGGAAAAACCGATTTGTAGGAACTTAATGCCCGCAAATCGGTTTCCTATTCAAAACTTGATTAAACCATGCTGAAAGCACAAGCAAAACCTGTTCACCTCTACATGGAGGCCAATCCTAATCCTAACTCCTTGAAGTTTGTCGCTAATTTTATGTTAGTGGACGAGGGACTAAGCTTTGATTATCCAGATGCAGCTAGTGCCACCAACTCCCAACTTGCAAAAGAGCTGTTTAATTTTGCTGCAGTTCAACGTGTTTTTGTAGCATCAAATTTTGTAACCGTCACCAAAGATGAGGCGGTAGATTGGGTAGAGGTACAAACTATTTTTCGTGACCATATTCGCCAATACTTAGAGTCTGGAAAAACCGTCGTACAATCAAATTTTGAAAAGGATCCCCTTTTTGATGAGAATGATTCAGAACTGGTGAAAAAAATCAAAGGAATCTTAGATGAATATATCCGGCCTGCAGTAGAGCAGGATGGAGGAGCCATAGTATTTCACTCCTTTCAGGATGGAATAGTTAAAGTTCTTTTACAGGGATCATGTTCAGGATGTCCTTCCAGTACGGTGACCTTAAAGGCAGGAATTCAAAATTTACTAACACGTATGCTTCCTGAAGTAAAGGAAGTACAGGCTGAGGGGATTTAATCCCCCAAAAATTGTAATGGGAAAACGAGACTGGTCTTGGGCAATTCTTGGGCTGATAGCCTTGGTTTTTCGATACATTGCCCTCCAAAATCCAGAAAAAACGGATGAAATCTATTCCCGGACTTTTTTCCCAGGAATAAGAAATATCATTGATATGTCGCTCGGAAATTTGCCATTCCCGAGCGTTTATTTATTCGTTCTTACTGTCCTAATTGTTCTTGGAATTGTTTTTTATCGCTTTTTAAAACGAAAGGGATGGAAATCAAAATCCTTTTACGCTTTTCGATTTCTTGCAAATGGAGTAGGCGCCCTGATATTTTTCTTCCTGTTTTTATGGGGTTTCAATTATCAACGAACTCCGATTTTTGAACAATTGGGATTGAAGCCAAAATCGCTAAATCTTGAACAATTAAAATCAGAGATTCAGATTACACATCGATTAGCAAGGCAATTTCGAAACGCTATCACGACAGATACCTTGGCCATCGAAACAATTCTGCCATACCCTGACCTGGAAAATGTGGTAAGATCCAACATGGGTGAAAACCTCGATTTATTAGGATTGAATTTCACTGGAAAGCCTAGAACAAAGCTGTTTCCACCGCCAGGATTTATGAGAAGAATGGGGATTCTTGGGATTTATTTCCCTTTTACAGGCGAGAGTTACATTGATCCTACGCTACACCCATTGGAACAGCCATTCACCGTCGCGCATGAAATGGCCCACAGTTATGGGGTTACCAATGAAGGTGAAGCCAATTTTATAGCTTGGGTTATCTGCACGAATAGTGAAGATTTTCTACTAAAATATTCAGGGCATCTGAGATTGCTGATGTACCAAGTCAGGGACTATTACCGAATGGCACCTGATGAATATAAAGATTGGATTAAAACTTTGGATTCAGGAGTTCGAGCAGATTTGATTTCAATTCAGAAGGCATCTGAGGCAATCAAGCCCTTTTCTATTGAATTGAGTAGAAAATCAAATGATATTTTCCTGAAAAGCCAAGGCGTGAAAGCAGGTGTGAATAGCTACCAGCAATTGCCCATGTTAGCTTATGCTTGGCGCCAACGAATGACTGGGGAATAAACTTTTTGGAAAAAGATTAAAGAGGATAACAAGCCTACTTCACTTTTCGATTTCCATACCATACGCCTAAAATTACTGCGACGATTCCTACATAATGCCCAAATAGCAATACCTCGCCATCTAATACTCCCCAAAAAATTGCGACGATAGGGATGAGGTAAGTAACTGAGCTGGCAAATACCGGCGTCACTTTTTTGACCATGATATTGAAAATAATTAAGGCGATGGCAGTCCCGAATACTCCGAGGATAGTGACATAACCTAATGCGGCTAGCGCCCCATCCACTTGCGTCACTTTATAGGAAAAATCTGTTCCTGCCATCAAATAAATCAAAGCCATAGGTAAGACAACGAGCAAGGAAATGGCTGTGATTTCGATAGGTTTCAGCTTTTCGAATCGGTATTTGATCAGATTTAAGTTGAAACCATAACACACACAGGCTAGCAATACAAAAAAAGCATAGGCGTTAATTCCAGAGAAAGTGCCAAAGTCTGCTCCTGCTTTCACAGTAACTAGAATTACCACTCCCACGAATGCGATTGCCAAACCAATCCCATTTCGAAGAGTAATTCGAGAAGAAAAAAACATCGCACCAATTAGTACTACGAATAAGGGAGTAAGGGCATTCAGCACTCCGGTGATAGAGCTGCTAAGTTGTGTTTGGGCTTTTGCAAAAAGAAAAGCTGGAATGAAACTGCCAACCAATCCTACAAGGATTAGATTTTGGATTTGTTTACTGTTCAGATTTTTTATCCGCGGCAAAGAAAGTGGCAAAAGAAAAGTGGCGGCGGCCACAATTCGATACGCTCCAACTTCTCCCGGGGAAAATATTTCCAAACCCCTTTTGATCAGAATAAAGGAACTGCCCCAAATCAAAGCAAGAATAATTAATATGCCCCAATTGGCGAGGTTGTTTTCAGAATTTGGTTTGGTCATAAATCAAAAGAGGCGCATTCAACACTAAGGGATTGGTGTTGGAAATTGTTTTGAATCCAAGATGAAGAAGGGACTGGTTTTTTAAAATACATGATCCGTATATACTTCAGCCACTTGATTAAGAATATCGCAAACGTGCTCATAAGTTTCTGCAGTGACCATTTCTGAGCGGTATTGCTTGAAATTGGGCATCCCTCGAAAGTAGTTTGTGTAATGTCTCCGCATCTCAAGAATACCCAGTTTTTCACCTTTCCATTCCACAGAAAAATCCAAATGTTTTTTCGCGACAGCGATTCGCTCGTCTAGCCCGGGAGCTTCCAATTTTTCTCCCGTTGCCAAAAAATGTTTGATCTCATCAAATATCCAAGGATAACCGATAGAGGCTCTACCGATCATCATCCCATCGACATTGTATTTATTCTTATATTCTAATGCCTTCTCTGGTGAATCAATATCGCCATTTCCAAAAACTGGGATATGGAGTCGAGGGTTCTCCTTTACCAAGTTAAGATATGACCAGTCTGCTTCGCCTTTATACATTTGTGCTCTGGTCCGGGCATGGATACTGATTGCCTGAATCCCCACATCTTGTAGGCGCTCTGCAACTTCAACAATTCGAATGGTATTATGATCCCAACCAAGACGTGTCTTGACAGTGACTGGGATATTTACTGCTTTGACGATTTCAGCGGTCATCGAGACCATTTTATCGATGTCAAGTAAAATTCCAGCTCCGGCGCCTTTGCAGGCCACTTTATTCACAGGGCAACCGTAATTAATATCCAGGATGTCAGGATTTGCTTGTTCGACAATGGCTGCGGCCTCTCGCATGGATTCGATTTCATTTCCGAAAATCTGAATACCGATCGGTCGTTCATAATCAAATATGTCCAGTTTTGCCACGCTCTTTGCGGCATCACGGATTAGTCCCTCTGAGCTGATAAATTCAGTGTACATCAGATCAGCACCATGCTGCTTGCACACTGCTCTGAATGGTGGATCGCTCACATCTTCCATTGGCGCTAGCAACAATGGGAACTCTCCTAACTCCAACTTTCCTATTTTAACCACTTGATATTCTAAATTTGCCGTAAATTTACCTCAAATATGGAGATATACGAAACCCAATCTGAAATTGCCAAACGAAAGAGTTGGCTTTTATCCCTGGTAGTCATCGTTTTAGTCGCATTTGGCGTCCTAATTCTACTTCAAGTTTTAGCTTTAGCCCTTACCCCTTTTCTTTTTGGAGTGTCGATAGATGAGATCATGGGCTTGATGTCAGGTGATTTTTCTGCTGCAAATGGGAGAATGGCCATGTTTTTTATCCAAGGAATAGGTTCTGGGATTGGGTTTTGGTTGGCAGCCTATGTGATTGCACATTATATTGATAAAGCTGATATGCATTGGGAGATCCAACTCCCTAGATTCAATATGAAAAGCGCAGGTTTAGTCTTGTTAATCACCTTTGGTGGGATGCTTTTTAATGCTTTTCTCGTTCATTTGAATTCGCTTTTAGCTTTACCTGAGGCGCTTTCTGGATTAGAAATTTGGATGCAAGAAATGGAGGATCAGCTTTTGGAATTGACCAAGTTTCTGACAGATTTCCAAACCATCCCCGAATTGTTGACAGGGATATTGGTTATTGGAATTTTGGCTGGAATCGGCGAAGAAATGTTCTTTAGAGGTCTGATTCAACCCAAGATGAAATTGTATTTGGGTTCTGCTCATGCGGGTGTTTGGGTGACTGCTATAATTTTCTCTGCAATTCATTTACAGTTTTATGGGTTTTTGCCCCGCATGTTCTTGGGGGTGATGTTTGGGTATTTATATCATTATTCAGGGAGCTTGACGTATCCTATTTTAGCGCATATTCTAAATAATTCGATTACCGTGATTTTGGTGTATTTATCAAATCAGGGGAAGATAGACTTTGATCTTGAGTCAACAGATGCCATCTCTTATCCCGTAGCATTTCTTGGATTATTGGGTCTTCTAGTGGGAATCTATTACTTTAAGAAAATAAATAAGCCCAATGGAGAATTGGATCAAAGTATTTGAATCAGACACTCAAGTGAGAGCTGAAATCGTCAAGGGCGTTTTAGAGGAGCGAGGGATACCTGCAGTTGTGCTGAATAAAAAGGAAACGATTTACAAAATTTTCGGCACCTATGAAGTGCTAGTGCAACGGGAAAATTCAATTTCAGCCTCAACAATCGTCCAGAATGAGATCACGTTTTAACATTAATAACTACAGTAATCTTGGACAGCGAGCAATCACTGCGGCAGTTGGAGGGTTGATCGTTGTGGTGGGGTCTATTTATTCCGACTGGGCTTACTTTTTGATTTTTGCCTGCATTTTGGGTTTCTCCCAAATGGAATTTTACAAACTAAGTGGCTTGGATGGGATGCTTCCTTTGAAAAGTTTTGGAACCTTCTTAGGTCTGATGATTTTCTCTTTGACTTTTATGGTCGAGAAAGAACATTTGCCAACGGAGTATTTATACATGATTTTCCCAATCGTGTCACTGACATTTTTCATCAAACTCTATCGTAAGACAGACAAAAAGCCTTTCACAGGAGTTGCATTTACTTTTTTAGGGATCTTTTACGTAGCCGTTCCTTTTTCTTTGCTCAACCTAGCTGTTTTCTCGGTCGGTGGCGTATACATGTATGAGATATTAATTGGTTGTCTGTTGATCTTATGGGCGACTGATACTGGGGCTTATTTTGCAGGGACGCGGTTTGGTAAAACCAAACTCTTTGAGCGTGTATCTCCTAAAAAATCCTGGGAGGGATTTCTAGGTGGAGCATTTTCTGCCATTGGAGTAGCATTCGTTTTGGCAAAATATTTTCATGTTATCGAAGATTGGAAATGGCTGGTGATAGCTGGGATCATAATCATCGCAGGCACTTATGGAGACTTGATTGAGTCTTTATTTAAGCGTTCTATTGAAATTAAAGATTCTGGAAATGGCTTGCCCGGACACGGAGGGTTTATGGATCGATTTGACGGATTGTTATTATCAGCGCCTTTTATTACTGCGTTTTTGAAAATCTTCTAATTCTGACCCGCCAAGATTAAAAATCTGATTAATATTGTGCAGCATTTGAATAACTAAATCTAAACCCAATATGGCTTACATTGAACCGGCTCCAATTAAGGACAAAGAAAATCCTTTAGAGTCAATGATGGAAAGATTTAACATTGCAGCTGAAAAGCTGGGACTCTCTGACGAGATCTACAATGTGTTAAAGAATCCAGCCAAGCAAGTAATCGTTTCCCTTCCGATCACTATGGATAATGGAAAAATCCAGGTTTTTGAAGGAATTCGAGTAATCCACTCCAATATTTTAGGCCCTGCAAAAGGGGGGATCCGATTCGCACCTGATGTGCATATCGATGAGGTCCGTGCTTTGGCTGCTTGGATGACTTGGAAGTGTGCAGTAGTGGATATTCCTTATGGTGGAGGTAAAGGTGGTGTGCGTTGTAATCCTCGGGAAATGTCGAAAGGAGAAATCGAACGGTTGATGCGTGCCTATACCTTGGCACTGATCGATGTGTTTGGTCCAGATAAAGATATCCCTGCTCCTGACATGGGTACAGGGCCAAGAGAAATGGCTTGGTTGATGGATGAGTACTCCAAAGCACATGGTATGACTGTAAACTCTGTAGTGACAGGAAAACCTCTTGTTTTGGGAGGATCACTAGGAAGAACAGAAGCGACTGGTCGTGGGGTAATGGTCTCCGCACTCGCTGCTATGCAAAAATTGAAAATCAATCCTTTCCAAGCGACTTGTGCAGTACAAGGATTTGGAAATGTGGGTTCTTGGGCAGCTTTGTTACTTGAAGAGCGAGGTTTGAAAATCGTCGCAATATCAGATCACACAGGAGCCTTTTATAACGAAAAAGGAATAAATATCCAGGAGGCTGTGGCTTTCCGTGATTCTAATAATGGAAATTTGGAAGGGTTTACTGGCGGGGAAAAGCTGGAAAACGCCATGGATCTATTAACTCTTGAAGTGGACGTTTTGGTGCCTGCAGCAGTAGAGGACGTGATTACAATTCACAATGCAAATGATATAAAAGCTAAACTAATTGTGGAAGGTGCAAATGGACCAACTTCGGCAAAAGCGGATGCTATCATTAATGAAAAAGGAATAATGGCTGTGCCGGATATTCTTGCAAATGCAGGTGGTGTGACCGTATCCTATTTCGAATGGGTTCAAAACAGACTAGGCTATAAATGGACGGCAGACCGTGTAAATCGTCGGTCTGACCGAATCATGAAAGACGCCTTTGATCACGTGTATGAGGCATCTAAGAAATACGATGTACCTATGCGAATCGCAGCATACATTGTTGCAATTGACAAAGTAGCCAAGACTTATACCTATCGAGGAGGCTTCTAAGTCGCTTCTCTCAAAAGTTTATTTTATCTTTGAGGCGTAGCAAATGGAGCTACGCCTTTTTGTTTTCATACTATGACTATACATCGCGAAGGACGTACATTACTATTTTGGTTGCTGATTATTTTAGCAGTAATCAACTATTTGATTTATTACTTTATGCCCGAGGCAGAGGTCTTAGCCAATGTTGCACTACTTGGAAGTGTGATTTTTTACTTAATTATTCTGCAGTTTTTCAGAAATCCAGTTTTTGCTTTACCCAATGAGGAAGGTTTGGTTTATGCTCCTGCAGATGGTAAAGTGGTCGTAATCGAAGAAACGGTAGAGGAGGAGTATTTAAAAGAGAAACGCATTCAGGTTTCGATTTTCATGTCCCCGATAAATGTTCATGTGAACAGATCCCCAATCAAGGGTGTAGTCGAGTTTTTCAAATACCACCCTGGTAAATATTTGGTGGCATGGCATCCAAAGTCAAGCACAGAAAACGAGCGAACAACAATGGTCATCAAAGATCAGAATGGCACAAGAATTCTAGTAAGACAGATAGCAGGGGCACTTGCCCGCCGGATCAAATGGTATGTCGCTGCAGGTTCGGAATTAGCTCAGGGAGGAGAATTTGGTTTTATCAAATTTGGCTCGCGCGTGGATATCTATTTGCCACTGGGTACAGAAATCTTAGTAAGCCTAGAGCAAAAAACTAAGGGCGCAAGAACTCCAATTGCCCGATTAAAATGATTTTCTGAGTTTATAGGAATAAATCCCTAACCCTAAACAGAGAATAAATAGAATTAAGCTGGCCCATTCGAAAGTCCTTCGGGATTCAATTTTAGCTTCGATTTCTTTGTCTTTTTCTGCGACAACCCGCTTTAATGTTTGAAGTTGATTTTCCAATCTAAAGGCGATAGTTTGGTAATCTTCCTTTTCTTGTCCTAAAACTGATGATTCAATAGAACCGATCATTCTCAGTTCATCCATGATTTGATTGTCTTTGGCTAAGATTTGTTGAAGCCATTCATTGGTTTCAATCATGTCCTTTTTAGTACGATTCCCGAAAATTCCTGATTTTTTAGATTCCGAGACTTTCCATTCCGCTTCAAGTTGGTCACGCTCCGCTATCATTCGCTGAAGTTTAGCATCACCAGCCTCTGGCACTTGAAAATTGAATATTGTTAAAAAGAGAAAAATAAGATTCATCATAAGTTATAAAGCAAATCAGCTTTTAAGTTGGTTTCAAAATAGGGCAAACCAATTTTGTGCCAGCGTGCCTTAGCGCTTCCAAGCTCTAGTCATTTCTTTTTTACCGGGAGGTCCAGGAAGAGTTTCTACTTCGAGCCCGATATCAACTAGGGTTCTTTTTACTTCTCCTTTAGCACAATACGTGGTTAAGATTCCACCCGGATTAAGTA
>JAHEBE010000300.1 GCA_024642365.1 Algoriphagus sp. | reverse complement strand
CCATTTGGTCGATCCAGACTATCTATTTCTAAACTCAGCTTTCCGTCTTTTAGTAAATAAACACCTTGAAAGTCTAGCTCTTTTTCGTCCCATTCGTCTAAACCATAGGGCGGATCCGTAAAATAAATTCCGGAATTAGCATGAACGACCAAATCATTTGGGCTATTGAATTGCTTTCCTTCCCATTCAGAAGCAATGGCTTCATACTCTGGCTTTGCATCAGCTAAAGTTCCTTTCAACTTACCTACTTGACGCAACCCATGCTGACTCAGTAATAAATTACCATCTAAATCCAAGGTCAGACCATTTGATCCGGGTTCTCGTTTGTCTTTTCGATCACCCAAGTATCCCGAGGGCTCTAAAAAAACGGAAACACTATCCTTCTCAGACCAGCGATAGATAATATTCCTTGGCACATCTGAGAAAATTAAAGCTTGCTGATCTTCGAGCCAAAGAGGCCCTTCAGACCACTCAAATCCAGAAGCTAAAAGCTCTATTTTCGCATCGATCGGCACCAGCTCATTAAAAGCCGAATCCAACCGCTCTATATGTCCTACTTTTTGATTGCGCTTTTCCTGTTGGACAGTTTCAGTTTTCTTCTTTGAAAATTCACAAGCCGGCAAACAGATTAAAATCAAGAAGGAATATAAATGGAGCTTTTTCATTTTATTGGTTGGATTATGTACAATTCCTACTGTTTCCGAATGACAGGATACCGAAATACAACGAAACCGGAAAGTTAAAACCTTGAGCCTAAGTTAATCTTTCAAACGGGAGGCAATAGGTTTTAGCTTTAAAAATTTACTTTTTTCGAAGACGCTTTTAATAATGGCATAGGCGCATTAGTTTCTACTAGCCAGCGCCTAAGCTCAATCCATAATTCATTAACCTTATCAGGATATTTTTCGGCGAGGTTTTGTGATTCAGCAGGATCATCTTCAATGTGATACAGTTCTTTTACAGCCCCTTCATAAAAATAAATCAGCTTCCAATCACCAAGCCGAATTGCACTTGACGGCCTTCCCATTTGGTTAGAAAAGTGTGGATAATGCCAAAAAATTGCCCTTTCTTCTATTTGTCCACCTTTTAGAAGTGGTGAAATTGAATTTCCGTCCTCATGAATACTTTCTTCTCCCAGCAAATCTTTAATTGTGGCAAAGTAATCCGTATTTGAAAAATACTGATCGACTTCCGAGCCTTCAATCAATTGCCCTTCCCAATAGAATATTGCCGGAATTCGTATACCTCCTTCATAAGAATGCCCCTTCCATTTGCGCAGAGGCTCCAAATTCGTTGGAATCGGACCTAACTCTGGCAAACCCACTCCTCCATTGTCTGAGGTGAAAACCACGAGTGTATTTTCCAGAAGACCTTGAGCTTTCAACTTCGAAACCATCGCCCCCACTCCATCATCCACACTCTCAATCATGGCTGCATAGTTAGGATTATATTTCCCCTCAAACTTTTCATATTTAAAGAAATACTTCGCCAGCTTGTCGCCTCTGGGTACGAGCAAAACATGTGGAGCAGAATAGCTCATAAAAAGAAAAAAAGGCTTTTCAGGATTCTGATTCCCTAAAAACTCCAGGCCATAGTCAGTCAATCGATCTGTTAAATAATAGCTTCCATCATCGGTAAATTGCTTATCAAACCCATCTTCAGCAATGGAATAATTGTAATAGTCCAGGCCATTTCTCCCAATCATTCGGGAATAATCAAATCCTTGCTCCCAAGGATTTTCTCCGGACTTATTTCCCAAATGCCATTTGCCTACAAATCCGGTTTGGTAACCTTTGGTTTTCAAATATTCTGCAAGCGTAAAATACTTCGCGTCAAGACCTTTGGTCCAGTCCGACGGTGGATCAATAGGAGAATTGGCATCTTTTCGCTCCCCTACCAAAAAATTTGTTAGTCCAATTCGTGCGGGATGAATGCCTGTCAATAGTGCAACACGTGAAGGAGAGCAAACAGGACTTGCTGAATAGGCTTGTGTGAACCTTACTCCTTTTCTTGCCAAACTATCCAAATTCGGCGTTTCATTAAAGGGGTTTCCATAGGATCCTAAGTCAGTATAGCCTAAGTCATCGGTCAGTATAAAAAGGATATTCGGTTTTTTTACTTGCCCAAAGCATGTGGACCAAGCAAAGATTAAACTCAGTCCAATTAGCGCTATCGATTTTTTAGTCTTTTCCACGTTCACTTGGATAAAGAGGGAATTGTAAACTTTGGCTGCGAGCTTCGTCCATAAGCTTAGCTAATTCTTCCATTTTTTCAGGATTTTCACTGGCCAAGTTTTTGGCTTCGGAGGGATCGTCACTCAAGTCATAAAGCTCAAAAACAGGTTGATCAGCCCCAAATACCTGCAACTTTATTCCTTTCCAATTCCCCTGGCGAACAGCTTGCTTGCCCCCTTGCTCATGAAATTCCCAATACAAAAAGTCATGGGTTTTTTGGTCTCCACTGCCCAAAAGTGTGGGGAGAAATGAAATACCATCTGTTTCTTTTTCAGGTTGTATCCCAGCCATCTCTGCGAAAGTTGGGAGCAAATCCCAGAAGGCAAATGACTGGTCGCTTGAGGAGCCTGATTTAATTTTGCCTGGCCAGTAGGCAATCATAGGAGTGCGAATTCCTCCTTCGTACAAATCTCGTTTATGCCCTCTGAATATCCCATTACTATCAAAAAAATCCGGATCCGCACCACCCTCTTGATGGGCGCCGTTATCAGAAGCAAAGATGATCAGCGTATTTTCAGAAAGCCCAAGTTCCTCCAATTTTTCAACCACTTGTGCTACATAGACATCTATGCGCTCAACCATAGCTGCAAAAGTAGCATGAGGATAGGCTTGCGATTGGTAAGCTGGAATCGCCATTTCCGGCCCATAATCTGCCCCGGCACGATTTGCTAAGTAAGGGGTCTCTTCTGGAAACTTTGACCTGTATTTTGCCATGATCTCATCATCTGGAGCAGCCAACTCGGCATGCGGCATCACGATCGGCATAAAAAGAAAAAATGGATTATTCTGATTCTGTTCAATAAATGCTAAAGTCCTCTCCTGAATCACATCGGGAGCAAAGTCCCCTTTTGTAGTCCAATCATTTCCCGGCAGATCCACCTTTTCTAAATTATCCCACAAATAATCCGGGTAATACCGATGTGCATAGCGCTGGCAATTGTACCCGAAAAATCGATCGAATCCTTGATTGACTGGATCACCTTCAGAACCAGGAAACCCTAATCCCCATTTACCAAATGCTCCTGTAACATATCCAGCAGATCGGAGCAATTTTGAAACTGTCATGACAGAATCAGGCATTGGCTGTTGTCCTTCAGGCTGAACTTCCGTATTACCACGAATTGGGGTATGCCCTGTATGCAATCCCGTCATAAATGCAGACCGGGAAGGCGCGCAGACTGTGGCGCCCGAATAAAAATTGGTGAAAAACATCCCCGAAGCAGCCAACTTATCAATGGAAGGAGTCTCAATATATTTTTGTCCCAAAAATCCCAAGTCTCCGTAACCCAAGTCATCCACTAGAATGAAAACAATATTTGGCTTCTGAACCGCTTTTTTTACCTCCTCTTTTTTATCACAAGAAAATGCCAACAAGGCTAGCATCAGGATAAAAAAAGGCCCAATTTTTTTTAATCGCATCATCAGATTAGTTTCAAAATTATTTCCTTAGAGTCCGGTGGCTTTTGCACCTACCCCACGTTTGGCAATTAATTGTTGACGGATTTTTTCTCTTCGATAATATGCTAGCGGGTCTGCCTCACCTCCACTTTGAATCCGTGCTTCACGAACTAGCGCTCGAACATCCGTTTGGAATGCAGCCTGCAGCAACTCCTGAGCTCCGGCTACATCTCCTTGGATTTGGCAATTCATTAACCTATTTCGGTCTACCAACAACGCTTTCGCATAGCAAATAGAAATAGCTTCCAAAG
>JAHEBE010000038.1 GCA_024642365.1 Algoriphagus sp. | reverse complement strand
CCTTCTACAGCCTCATCAGCGGCAGCCTCGAAAGAATCCGATTGGTTCTTAGCAAAGAACTGCTTACCAGGCACATTCATTTTTATTTCTACGATCTTATTCGAATTGTTATCATTTTTATCAAGTCTCATAAAAACCTCTCCGTCAATTATTTGATCGTAAAAGGTTTCCAGTTTATCGGCCTTTTTCTGAATAAAATCGATCAGTTTTCGATCTGCGTCGAAATGAATGGAGTGCATCTGCAGTTTCATATTGATGTGCATTTAGTTGTTGAACAATAATTTATTTATGCTTTAGGATGTGCCTGTTCGAACACCGCCTTAAGTTTTTCGAGTGAATTATGGGTGTAGACTTGTGTTGCAGCAAGATTTGCATGTCCAAGTAGATCTTTGACTGCATTGAGGTCTGCTCCTTTATTTAATAAATGGGTGGCAAAAGTATGTCTCAAAATATGCGGACTTCTACTGGAAGTCTGTGCAAAAAGGTCTAGGTACTGTCTGACAGTTCGATAAATCAGCATGGGATAACTTTGCTTTCCTTGATTTGTCATAATAAAATAGTCACTTTGAAGAGCATTTGAAAACCTTTCCTCAAATACTTTTTGATACGAAATGATATTTCGTTTTAAAGCAGAAGTAATAGGTATTATTCGCTCTTTTTTTCGCTTTCCCAAGACCCGCACCGTTCCGTCGATCAAATTGATGTCGCTCCATTTTAATCCGATGAGTTCGGCAAGCCGGACCCCTGTTTGGTACAAAAACTCCAATACCATTTTGTCTCGCTGGCCTTCAAATGAACCTTCATACACTGCTTCTTCAAGAACGGCATCAATGGTCGATTCTTGTACAAATTCAGGAAGTTTTTTAGGGTTTTTAAGCGATTTTAACTTATAGGTCGGGTCTTTCTTTATCAATCTAGATTGTAGCAAAAACTTATAGAAAGATCTCAAAGTGGCCATTTTCCGATTGACTGTGGTGCTACTCAAGCCTTCTTCTACCAAATCAATTATCCATGCCCTGATTTCGCTGGAATCTGCATCAGCTATGGATTCTTTCTCAAACGACCTGGAAACAAACTCCTCAAACTGATCCAAATCATGTCGATAAGCGGTCACCGTATGGTTACTTGCTTTTTTTTCGTATTCCAAATAATTAATAAATGACTCGATCATTCGATTGAATTGAACTTCAATTTAAGCGAATAATGGAAAAGGAACAGTGATTTCGATCACCTTTTGACACAAAAAAAGCAGCACCTAGATAAGTGCTGCTTTCAATATTCTAAATTCAAGGCTAATTAACCGTTCGCTTCATTTTGAAGTTTCTGCTTATAAGCTGCCTTGATAACCTGTGCTCTTCTTACGATAGAAGGTTTTGTAAATGCCTGTCTTGCTCTTAGTTCTCTAACAGCCCCAGTCTTATCAAACTTCTTCTTAAAACGCTTTAGCGCTTTTTCGATTGATTCGTTCTCTTTTACGTTTACAATGATCATAGTGTCCACCCCCTTTCGTGTTGCAAAAGTAGGAAATATTATTTCAAATCAACAGCTATCTCTAAAGATATTTCTCCTTTGAAGTACTTTAAACAAAAAAATCCAACCCTTTCAGGTTGGATTTTCAAAATTCTGCATGTTTTATTTAGCTGAGGACTTTCTCCGCTAATAACACAATCACATTGTCCTTTACTTCTACTACCCCACCATCCACAATCATTGATTGTTTTCCACTTGGTGTAGTGAAGGAAACTGCTCCTTTTGCAAGAGCGGAAACCAAAGGTGCGTGATTATTCAACACCTGAAATGATCCATTGGCACCAGGAAAACTGGCCTCGGAAACTTCCCCTTGGAATACTTTCTTATCTGGCGTGACAATTTCTAATTGCATCTGATTCAAATTTATTTAAAACGATAGGGCAACCTTAGTTTTCCATCGCTAGAATTCGATTTATTTTACTTCTGCCAACATTTTCTCTCCCTTAGCAATAGCATCGTCGATGCTTCCTACTAAGTTGAAAGCGGCCTCAGGAAGGTGATCCAATTCCCCATCCATAATCATAGTGAAGCCTTTGATCGTGTCTTTGATATCAACCAAAACACCTTTCAATCCTGTAAACTGTTCTGCTACGTGGAATGGCTGAGAAAGGAATCGCTGTACACGTCTTGCTCTGTGTACCACTTGCTTATCTTCTTCAGAAAGTTCTTCCATACCCAAGATTGCGATGATATCCTGCAATTCTTTGTATCGCTGAAGAATCTCTTTTACTCGCTGTGCACAACCGTAATGCTCTTCTCCCAAAATATCTGGAGAAAGAATTCGTGATGTCGAATCCAAAGGATCCACAGCTGGATAAATTCCTAGCTCTGCAATTTTTCTAGAAAGTACGGTAGTAGCATCCAAGTGAGCGAAAGTCGTCGCTGGAGCAGGGTCAGTCAAATCATCCGCAGGTACATAAACAGCCTGCACAGAAGTAATAGACCCGTTTTTAGTCGAAGTAATTCGCTCTTGCATGGTTCCCATTTCGGTAGCCAAAGTAGGCTGATAACCTACCGCTGATGGCATACGACCCAAAAGTGCTGACACTTCAGAACCTGCCTGAGTAAATCGGAAGATGTTGTCAATGAAGAAAAGGATGTCTTTTCCAGCCTCTTCACCATCACCATCTCTATAATATTCAGCCAAAGTCAAACCTGTCAAAGCCACTCGAGCACGTGCCCCAGGAGGCTCGTTCATCTGACCAAAAACAAATGTTGCTTTGGAATCTTCTAATTTTTTCAAATCTACTTTGGAAAGATCCCATCCACCTTCTTCTTCTAGGCTATGCACGAAATCTTCACCATAAGTCACAATCCCTGATTCGATCATTTCACGAAGCAAGTCATTTCCTTCTCTGGTACGCTCACCTACTCCAGCAAATACTGAAAGACCAGCGTATGCTTTGGCAATGTTGTTAATCAATTCTTGGATCAATACTGTTTTACCTACACCAGCTCCACCAAACAAACCAATCTTTCCACCTTTTGCATAAGGCTCGATCAAATCGATTACTTTGATACCTGTGAATAAAACTTCTGTTGATGTAGAAAGATCTTCAAACTTAGGCGCTGATCTGTGAATTGGAAGACGCTTTCCAGCAGGCACCTGCGGAAGTCCATCAATTGCCTCACCGACCACATTGAAAAGTCGACCTTTGATCGAGTCTCCAGTAGGAACAGAAATTGGCTGACCCAAATCCCGTACTTCCATACCACGAACCATACCTTCGGATGAGTCCATCGCGATAGTTCTTACTCTGTCTTCGCCCAGGTGTTGCTGTACCTCCATCACGACCACTTGACCGTTCTCTTTGGTTACTTCCACCGCATCAAGGATGTTAGGTAGTTTTCCGCCTTCGAAGGAAACGTCCACTACGGGCCCGATTACCTGAGTTATCTTTCCAATATTTGCCATTTGATAATAGAAATGTAAAAGGATGTGCTTTTTTAATTCGACCGCAAAATTAAGCAGAAAAGCCTAATACCAAAGGATATTTGGAAAATAATCCGATGATTCCTTGAATTTAAATGATTCGAAAATGACAATTTTCCAAAAAACCAATCACATTCACTCCAATACTCGACGAGCAAATAAAAATGCCTTGGACCAATATGGATTGCTGAGGTAATCTTCAGAGACTCCCAAAGAGGTCGAGGAATGGATAAAACGGATATCAGATTTAGAGGCTTCCGTGACTATACCGGAATGTGTGACTTGCTTTCGCTTTCGGCTTGTAGCGAAAAAAAGCAAATCCCCTGGCTTGATCTCATTCTTTTTTACACTTTTCCCCTGTTGGCTTTGTGCAGCTGAAGTTCTTGGCATAGAAAGCCCCACAGCATAAAATGAATGATAAACTAAAGCCGAGCAATCGATCCCAGCACGGGAGGTTCCACCATAGCGGTATGGTGTCCCGGTATAACTTCGGGCAGTGCTGATTACTTCCTTGAAGGGTTCGGAAGCTATTTTCTTTTTTGATGCGCAGGAAAACCCAAAAATCAATACAAACGTGCAAAGCAATAGAGCTGAAAAGAATCTTTGTGGCATTATAAAGGTTTAAGCTTATTCAAGTATAAGCCTGTCCCGGGAAGTTTTCAAAATTTTCCCTTCAAAAAAACTTGAGATTTCATTAATTTAAAGTCTGCACAGACGATTATGAGCAAAGAAGATTTTACGAACCTGCCCTTTCATCAAAAAATTAGTACGCTTTATACCGAAGCGACTTTTGTGGTGGGCATTCGATACTATCGACACAAAGTCAACCTTTACCTTTTAGAAAATGAATACATCGAAGTATTCTATAATCATAAGCTTGACAAAATTGATAAAATTGATTTTTTGCCTCGGGATCACAGCCGGATGAAGTTCTACTTGGATCAAATCCGAATCGAATAAAAAAGGGATCAAGTAGCTACTCGATCCCTTTTTCTTTTTTTAAAGCTTTCGCTTCAAAAAGTCTGTCATCATTGAATAGAGATGCCAACTTGTATTTCCTCCAGATATTCCGTGATTTCGATTTGGATAATAAAAGGTCTCAAATTGCTTATCGGCAGTGATCAAGGCATTGACCAGGTCGACTGAATTTTGAAAATGCACATTATCATCACCGGTACCATGAATCAATAAGAAGTTTCCTTTCAATTTATTCACATGCATGATTGGACTATTGTCATCGTATCCCGCTGGATTAAGCTGCGGGGTCTGCAAATAGCGTTCGGTATAGATCGTGTCATAATACCTCCAAGTGGTAACTGGAGCAACCGCAATTGCGGTCTTAAATACATCGTTTCCTTTCATCAGGACAAGGGAAGACATATATCCTCCATAAGACCAGCCCCAAATCCCAACTCTTGCAGGATCAATAAAAGGCAGTTTCGACAAGTATTTCCCTCCTTCGATTTGATCAACTGTTTCCAAATCACCTAGATTGGCATAGGTAGCATGCTTGAAATCTCTTCCACGAGCACCAGTTCCTCTATTGTCAATACAGGCGACAATAATCCCCTCCGCGACTAATGCTTGATGCCAAAAATCACGTGTACCGGCCCAAGAATTCATCACGTTTTGAGAGCCAGGGCCTCCATAGACATACATCAGCACTGGATATTTTTTCGCCGGATCAAAATCTTTAGGCTTGATCAGGTAACCATTCAATGAAGTCCCGTCCACGGTTGGGAAAGTAAAAAACTCTTTTTCTCCCAAACTAAAGCTTGCAAGACTTGATTTCAATCGCTCATTATCTTCCAATAATTTTATCTGCTTGCCACTTGCTTCATTCAAGGTGATGGTCAATGGACTTGATGCAGTGGAATAATAATCGATGTAAAAACGGTGATCAGGGCTCATATTTATAGTATGAGTTCCTTTGGCAGGACTAAGCGACTTCTTTCCTTTTCCATCCAATCCAATTACATAAAAATTACGCTCTAACGGCGAAACCTCTGTAGAGATAAAGTAAATCTTCTTTGCCTTTTCATCTACACCAACCATGGAAGTGACCTCCCAATTCCCCATGGTAATCTGTCGAATCAGCGAACCATCAAGCGTGTGATGGTAAATATGCTTAAATCCATCTTGCTCAGAGGTTCGAATAAATGTTTTTCCATCCTCCAAATACTGCAGATCATCGTTGTAATCCAGATCTACATAAGTCTTTGATGTTTCAGAAATCACCAAGTTACTTACCCCACTTGTAGCATTCGCATGAAATAAATCCATTTGATTCTGAAGTCTATTTAGTCGAATAAAAGCCAATTGATTTGCATCTTTTGTCCAATAGATGCGAGGCAAATATTGATCAGATTCAGTCCCAGTGTCAATTTTTTGAATCTTAGCTGTGGCCAAATCATACACATGAATACTGACTTTAGAATTCTTTTCCCCAGCTTTTGGGTATTTGAATTTGTAATCTTTGGGATAAAGAGCACCCCAAAGCTGCATGTTGAACTCAGGGACTTCGGTCTCATCAAAACGAATAAAGGCTATTTTTTGACCATCAGGCGACCATTTGAATGCTTGAGCCATTGAGAACTCTTCTTCATACACCCAATCAGCAGCGCCATTAATCACCTTATTCCATTCTCCATCGCGAGTGATTTGAGTAAGTTTATTTCCTGCCAATTCTATCAGATACAAATTGTTATCCTTAACAAAAGCCACTTTATTATTGTCTGGAGAAAGGGTGGCATAGGAGATTTTTTCACCATTCATCAACTGCTGCTTTTCTCCAGTTGCCATATCCACTACATAAAAGATGCCTTTTGAAGACCTTCTATAAATGGACTCCACATCTGTGGCCACTAAAGCCTTGGATTCGTCCGCATTGAATGAATAATCAGAAAAATTCAACCCGAGGGCTTTCCCATCCAACAACACGCCTGCTTGCTCTCCTGTCGTCACGTTCATTTTTACCACTGCTGGGTAGCCCATCTGATTGGTCAAAGAAGAATAAAACTGGCCATCTTTCATCCAGTTAATGCCTCTCACAGATTGTTGGGAAAATGTGTTTTTCTTGAAGACATCCTCAAGAGTGACTTTTTTTAATTCTTGAGCACTTCCAGGAGTGCTTACAAAAGCTATAAGTGTCAGCGCAAAAAGCACTAATTTCATGCGTTTAATCATTATGCTATAGTTTGGGTGATCTGTTTCAAATTTGGATGCGAATATAAGTAGGTTGGCATGTCTTTTAAAATTGACTGGGATGGAAGGTCAAAATCTTTGGAAATCTTCACGTTTTCTTTCCCCTTTACACAAAAAATAGGCTAATTCGCATACCCAATCATTTCGCTCATGAAGAAGAAAATCGCCCTGGTGACGGGAGGATACACTGGTGAATCTGTCATCTCCCTGAAAAGTGCCGCTGTCGTAGAGAAAACCATCGATCGGACGCGTTACGACATTTTCAAAATCTTGATTTACCCAGGAGATTGGCATCATATCACTGATTCTGGTGAAAAAGTGATGGTAGATCTCAACGATTTCAGCCTTACGATAAAAGGTGAGAAGATTCGATTTGATGGGATTTTCAACATTCTTCATGGCTCACCCGGAGAAGATGGGAAACTTGCCGGCTATTTCGATATGATCGGCTTGCCATATACCACCTGCGATCAACTTACTTCAGCCATCACCATGAATAAAGGTTATACCAAGGCTGTGGTTGATGATATTCCAGAGCTGAATATTGCCAAGTCCATTCAACTTTTTGAAAATTCTTCAGCAGGTATTTCCCGAATAGAGTCAGAATTGATGCTTCCACTTTTCATTAAACCAAATAATGGAGGCAGCTCAATCGGCATGAGTAAAGTGAAAACCTGGGAGGAATTGCCAGAGGCCTTAGACAAGGCATTTGCAGAAGACAAGCAGGTTTTGGTAGAAGAATTTGTATCAGGAAGAGAATTTTCAATTGGGATATTTCGAGGCAAAGGTCAAATCACTGTCCTGCCGGCTACTGAAATCGTCAGCAGCAAGGAGTTTTTTGACTACGAAGCAAAATATGTCGCGGGCATCACTGAAGAAATTACTCCTGGAAGGATGAATGCAGAGGAAGTAGAACGAGTGGGGAGAATTGTCACCCAAGTCTATGAAAAACTAAATTGCAAAGGAGCTGTCCGAGTTGATTACTTTTTACAAAAAGAGACAGGTCAATTTTATTTTATCGAAATCAATACGGTTCCCGGACAGACAGAGACCAGTTTAATTTCTCAGCAAATCAAAGCCATCGGAAAGGATGTAAAGGAGTTTTACAGTGAGCTAATTGAGGAAATGTTTTGACAAATCAGAATTGAGAAATCAGGACACTAAAATTAGAAATATGAAACTTTATTCAGCTTTCTGATTTTATACTTCTGATTTAAAAACGGATGACTTTGCTGAAAATCGGCTGATCGATTCGGTTTTCTTCAAAATAAACGGGCTGGTCAGTTCTTCCAAAATTGTAACTATCAACAGTCTCACGGGCAAGATTACGGGCATTTCTCCTAAAAACCCCTGATACGATTTCTAAACCTATACTCGTCAAAGCCAAGGGAAGTCCCAAGTTACTGGAGGTAAATGACTGCCTTTGAGGGCTGACCACATACACAATTGTACCGATTGAAACTGCTAATCCTGCTACAGCAAAAATGGAGTTTAAGTTTGATTGTGAAATCGTCTTCCGATACAGGTCTTGGGTTTCAGGATTTTCTCTTGCCATAAGTTCCTGAATTTCCAATTTGGTTAATCGTTTTGGCCCGTCGAGAAAATCAATTTTCTGAGTAATAAAATTCTGCCTTATATCTAATTTAAGGTAAGGCTGAGTTTGACTGTGACCTGCGGAAGCCAAACAAAATAACAGCAGAAGTAATCCAGTATTTTTCATATCTAAAATTTAAAAACCAAACTAAGCCCTCCAGATTTGATCTGGAGACTGACTTGATTAGCGTAAATCTCCCGCTGTGAATTCAAGTAATTATATTCAGAGATACTAGTTTCTACCCGTTGCTTCCCTTTTTGGCGAATCGGATTACCAATGATCCCTAATGCAGCACTCGGTAGGGAAATCCAAAAATAGGTTTCTAACACATTTGGATCATTATCATTTGTAAGGCCATAGACCAATCCCGTTGCTAAGCCCGCTACACTTAGAATGCGCATCACGCTCCCAATCCGCATTTGCTTATGCCCGGCTACAAAGTTTTTTTGGGTAGTTTCAAAGTTGGCCATCAGCCTAGCCACATCAGGAGCTTCGGCCTCTTTTCCATCTACTTTAAATCTATTGTTGTTAAAAAAGTTTTCTTGAAATGTAACTATACCTTGAGCTTTTACGGTCTGGTATCCGACCAAAAACATCAAGAAAAGGATTAGCGAATATTTCATATCACCGAATTTATTAAGTCAAATTACGGAGAATTTATCTCAAAAGTTTTTATAGAATAAAATTTAGTTTTACTACTTATCTTCTCATTAATAAGGCCATAAAAAAAGCCTTCTGAAATTCAGAAGGCTTAAATTTTATAATCCGAAAACAGATTTGATTTTGTCTACAAAGTCCAATTTTTCCCAGGTGAAAAGTTCCACGTCCAAAACTATCTCATCTCGGTAAGGGGAATAGAACGTTTTACTTACCACTTCATTTTGTCTTCCCATATGTCCATAAGCTGCTGTTTCCTCATAGATCGGGTTTCTGAGTTTTAGACGCTGCTCGATCGCATAAGGTCGCATGTCAAATAATTGCTCAATTTTCTTGGCGATTTCGCCATCGTGAAGATCTACTTTGGCTGTGCCGTAGGTGTTCACATAGATTCCCATCGGTGCTGCAACTCCAATCGCATAAGAAACCTGTACCAGCATCTCATCCGCGATTCCTGCTGCCACCATGTTTTTAGCAATATGACGCGTAGCGTATGCCGCAGAACGGTCAACTTTGGAAGGATCTTTACCGGAGAAAGCTCCTCCACCGTGGGCACCTTTTCCTCCGTATGTATCCACAATAATTTTTCTTCCTGTCAAACCTGTGTCACCATGCGGTCCACCAATTACGAATTTTCCGGTTGGGTTGATGTGATAGGTTATACCTGAAGTAAAAAGCTTCTGAAGGTCTGGCTTTAATTGCGCTTTTACTCTTGGAATTAGGATAGAGATGATATCTGATTTGATTTTGGCTAGCATTTTAGCTTCCTCATCAAAATCATCATGCTGCGTAGAGACTACGATCGCTTCGATCCGCTGAGGCACATTGTCATCTGAATATTCAATTGTTACCTGAGCTTTTGAATCTGGTCTGAGGTAAGTGATCTCCTTATTTTCTCTTCTTAATGCGGCCAATTCCCTCAAAATCATGTGAGAAAGATCCAACGCCAAAGGCATAAAATTCTCAGTTTCGTTAGTTGCATAACCAAACATCATTCCTTGGTCACCAGCTCCCTGCTCTTCAGGATTTGCACGGTCCACTCCCTGATTGATATCTGCCGACTGCTCGTGAATTGCCGAAAGCACTCCGCAAGAATTCCCTTCAAACATGTATTCACTCTTGGTATAGCCAATACGATTGATCACATCGCGAGCGATTTTTTGGACGTCCAGGTAAATATCAGACTTCACCTCTCCAGCCAAAAACACCTGGCCTGTAGTCACTAAAGTTTCGCAGGCTACTTTGGAATTAGGATCAAACGCTAAAAAGTTGTCAATCAGTGCGTCAGAGATTTGATCTGCGATTTTATCTGGGTGCCCCTCAGAAACAGACTCTGATGTAAATAAATATGCCATAAACAGGTATTTGGAATGCAATTTTTAAAGAAGCCCAAAAATAAGGGAACTCAGGGAAATAAAAAATTTGAAGAGGTGGCGTTGTCCAATATAAATTCACTCATGTCTCTTCCTAAAAGAGAAAAATAGATAGGCCCAAAAACTTTTTCAAATCAGTAAAAATATTAAGGAAGCAAAAAAAAGGAGCCTCTTTTTGAAGGCTCCTTGATTACAAAATTGAAAATGAATTAAAATCCTGAAACATTAAGTCTTCCACCTGTAACTGTTTTTCCAGCCAATGAAGAAGTAGGTGTGGCCGAACTTAACAATGCTGCTTTGATTTGAGCTGCAGTTGCATTTGGATTTATTGATGCGTAAAGTGCAGCAGCACCTGATACGTGAGGCGTCGCCATAGAGGTTCCATTGTAACTTGCATACCCTGATCCGATAGTCGCATTTTTACCTTTACCAATTGCAACAGGCACTGAAGACCAAATCCCAGATCCTGGCGCTCCAAGATCTACAGTTGTTGCACCGTATTGTGAGAAGCTTGATAATCCACCTGTACTGGTAATGGAAGCTACTGCAATCACATTTGGACTATCATAATTCGAAGGATAGCTGGCAGAAGCATCATTATTTGTTCCTGAGTTTCCAGCCGCAGCGATGAATAGAATTCCCGCAACATTAGCTCGGTCTATCGCATCTTTCAAGGCCTGGGAAAATCCGCCTCCACCCCAAGAATTATTGGTAGCGACAATATTAATTCCTTGGTTTGTCTTTAGATCGGTGAAGTAATCTACTGCCTTGATTGCATTTGCAGTAGTTCCACCTCTTGATCCTAAAAATTTAGCTCCAAGCAATTTGACATTCCAAACGACCCCTGCTACGCCAATTCCGTTTCCACCTTTTCCACCGATAGTTCCGGCTACGTGTGTACCATGATCATCACCAGTTCCGTCGAATAGACTGCTGTTGTTGCCATCAAAGTCCCAACCATAAACATCATCCACTAATCCATTGCCATCATCATCAACTCCGTTCCCTGCAATTTCTCCTGGGTTTGTGCCAGCATTGTCAGCGATGTCTTCATGCGTGTACATGTAACCTTCATCTATTATTCCAATGTAGACAGTTGCACTACCCGTTTTATTAGCTGCCCAAGCAGAAGCTGCCTGGCTACCAAATTGATTTCCGTTGGCAGACATTCCCCATAAGGAATTATTAGTAAAATACGGGTCGTTAGAAGTCGCAAAGTGCTGATAAATCCAATTAGGCTCGGCATATTCCACCTCAGGCATTTGCTTCAATTTCTCGATAGCTGCTTCTGTTCCAATTTTTGATTCAACAAGCATCAAATCACCATTCTTTCCTCCTCTTCTTGCATTTGCAAGTTCCATAGCTCCAGTTTTCAATTCTTCAACCAAAGTTCCTTCGATTGCAGCAAGGATATCATTGGACATTCTTGAATTGGTGCTGACCGTTTTCAGTTTTATCAATAACTGACCTGGCACAAAATTCTGCTGAATAGCTTCAGCTACATTTGAAGATACCACTGGTTCATTTTCGGTGATCTCAGCACAGGAAATACTTAATCCTAAGAGTGCAGGAAAAACCATCAGACTTTTAATTTTTTTCATAAGGTTGCGGTTAATATTTATTGAAATTTATATTAAAAATTGAATAAAATTTCAAAATTATTTCGCTGGAAAAAATAAAATTTTGTAAAAGAGTCTCTTCCCATAATCCAAAAAAATCCTATTTCCCTCCTATAAAAACCTGTTTCAAAATTTAACAAAAACAGCCTCTGAAAATCAAGTATATTTTACTGGATTTTCAACTCAAAAAAATGGTTTACACACCAAGTCAGGGAAATCTGAAACCAATATTAAAACCGAATAATATTCGGAAAGCGCCTCACATTTTTTTCTAATTATTTAGCCCGAGTAAAAAAAATCTGGGCTACTTTAAGAAAAAAAAGTCCAAAACACCTGAAATAGAATTCATCTTTTCCTTTAGAAACTCTTTCTTTCGATCTATAATGAGACAAATACTTAATTTTCTCCTGACCACTTGGCTGGTTTTCTTCGCTTTTTCTTGCCAAAATCCTCCTAACAATCCGGAACTTTCTCAGAAAGAATCTGCCGCTTATTCAGACTTGGTTTTACTTTTCGAGGCTTGGCGAAGTTTCGAAAACCCACCCCTTTTAAATGGAGCTCCGGATTATTCCAAAGCTACTTTTGACGCACGGCTTCCTGAGTTTCAAAAACTACAAAATCAACTTTTAGCAATGGATACCAGTGGCTGGTCGATCCCTGAGCAGGTAGATTATCGAATCGTTTGGGCTGAGATGAATGGCTTTGATTTCAATTATCGAATTCTCAAATCGTGGGAAAGGGATCCCGCTTTTTATAAATCACTTTGGACAGAGCGGAGTGATGTGCCAGCTCATGAAGGACCGACGCATCATGGAATATTGGAGCTTTGGCAATATGACTTTCCCCTTTCCGGAGACAAACGATCTAAATTTCTTAGCGAACTACAATCCATTCCGGCCTTGAATAAACAAGCTGAAGCTAATCTCACCGGAGATGCCAAGGAACTTTGGGCTGCAGGAATCCCAACCATAGCAAATCAAGCAGAAGAGTTAAAAACTATTTTGAATTTAGAAGGCATCGCTCAAGATGCTGAAATAGTTGAGGCGATAGAGAAAGCAATTGCCTCCACGGAGGAGTTTGTGGCTTGGTTGGAAAAAGAAGCCCCTTCTAAAACTGGTCCGTCCGGAATCGGAAAAGAAAACTATACCTGGTATCTCCAGAATGTTCACCTTGTCCCCCTCACTTGGGAAGATGAGGTAATGATCCTCAAACGCGAATTAGCACGAGCTTGGGCTTCACTCAAGCAAGAGGAGCATCAAAACCGCCTTTTACCTGAAATCCCAGAGGCAAATACCCCAGAGGATTTTGAAAAATTGACAGAGGCCTCTATCCAAAAAATGATGCGCTTTTTAAATGAAGGCGAGATAGTCACTGTCAAGGATTATTTTGAACCAGCGCTTCGAGCGCATCGTGGTACTTTTATTCCAAAAGAAAAGCGGAATTTCTTTACCATCGGGATGCACATCGATCCGCTTCCCCTGTATTCTCACTTTTATCATTGGTTTGAATTAGCTCGGATGGATAATGAACCGCATGAAAGTCTTATCAGAAGATCCCCATTGCTTTATAATATTTGGGATTCCCGAAATGAAGGAACCGCCACGGCCGTAGAGGAGATCTTTATGAATGCCGGTTTGTATGAGGACTCTCCTAGATCTCGGGAGATCGTCTACATCATGATCGCTCAGCGGGCAGCTCGGGGATTAGGTTCGCTCTATGCACAGGCAAATGAAATGACCATGGTGGAGGCTGGAGGAATTCATTCCGATTATACTCCTCGAGGCTGGATGAAAACGGAAAAAGAACTTTTACTTTTTGAGCAACATCTCTATATGAGACAGCCGGGCTATGGCAGCAGCTACATCACTGGGAAGTATTTATTGGAAAATGCGATGGCAGACTATGCCCGAATTCAAGAGGAAAAAGAAATGGAGTTTCGATTGAAAGATTTCTTTGATCAGATTAATGCTATCGGGAGTATCCCGGTTTCTTTGACACATTGGCAAATGACAGGAGAGGATCAACAGCTTAAAAAATAAAGCAGTAAAAAATCGGGAGAAAAAAAACCTTAGGCCTCAGACTTCTGAGGGATGATTTCTCCTTTTTACAAGCGCCTCCGTGGCCTCATTCATTGCTTTGACCTTAAAGTCAAAGTCACCTTTAAGCGTAGCACGATAGGCATTTAAGTTTTCCAACAAATCATCGATTTCCTCAGGCAAGACTTCTTCCAATAATTGGCGAAAGCGCTTTGCGGCTGTCGGTGATTTGCCATTGGTACTGATTGCGATTTTCAGATTTCCTTTGGTCACGATTCCTCCCAAGTAGAAATCACAAAGCGCTGGCGTATCAGCGATGTTGACGAGTAAAAATCGCTCTTTCGCTTCGTCTCGGATCTGACGGTTAACAGATTTGTCATTGGTCGCTCCGATCACCAGATGCTTTCCACCTAGGTATTTCTCATCATATCCGTCCTCAATTAAGGTCACATTCTCGGCAGCTGTAGCCAATTCTAAAAACTCTGGATTGAACGCTTTGGAGACGGCTGTGACTTGTGCACGAGGACTTGACTTGAGCAAGAATTCAAGCTTTTCAGTCCCGACAAAGCCAGCCCCTACAAGTAGGACATTGAGTTCGTGGACTTTTAGGAAAATGGGATAAAGTTCGTTCATCATTCTCTTAGCTAATTCGAATTGCTTCGCGGTATATTTCAGCCAACTTCAGGCTTTCTCGGACTACTTCCCCGATGATTATAATGGCAGGCGCTTCTACTCCGTTAGCCAAAGCCTTTTCGGCTATATCACTCATGAATCCTGCGGTTATTTTTTCCTCCCGAGTAGTTCCACTTTGAATAATCGCAACCGGCAAATTTTCCTTTCCAAACCTTTGATAGGTTCGCACAATTTCGCCTAGCTTTTTTGTGCCCATTAAGACTACCACAGTTGCCGTACTTTGAGCAGCCAAAGCCAAATCAGCCGAAAGCTCCCCTGATGAGGTAGTCCCGGTCACTACCCAAAAACTCTCTGAAATCCCACGCTTGGTGACAGGAATCCCAGCAGCAGCCGGAACTGCAATTGCCGAAGTGATTCCAGGAATCAATGCTGTGGAAATTCCAAAAGCCT
>JAHEBE010000299.1 GCA_024642365.1 Algoriphagus sp. | reverse complement strand
AACTTGATAAATTAAAAAACGCATGAGACCTGATTTAAAAAACTGGAAAAGGGTTTCAAGAAAATCCCAAGAATCTTCAACTGAAGAGGGATGGGACACTGCAGAGCAAATCAAAATCAGCTCGGTACTGGGAAAGGAATCCCTGAAAGAACTTGGTCATTTGAAATTTATTGCCGGAAAAGCACCATTCCTAAGAGGTCCTTACAGTACCATGTATGTTCAAAAACCATGGACTATTCGTCAGTATGCTGGTTTTTCAACTGCAGAGGAGTCTAATGCCTTTTATCGAAGGAATTTAGCAGGAGGACAAAAGGGACTTTCCGTTGCTTTTGATTTGGCGACACATCGTGGCTATGATTCTGATCATCCACGCGTAGTAGGAGATGTGGGGAAAGCTGGTGTTGCCATCGATTCGGTGGAGGACATGAAAATCCTTTTTGATCAAATCCCACTGGATCAAATGTCGGTATCCATGACTATGAATGGCGCGGTGATTCCGATTTTAGCTTTTTATATTATTGCTGCCGAAGAACAAGGAGTTTCACCAGAAGAACTTAGCGGAACCATTCAAAATGATATTTTGAAGGAGTTTATGGTGCGCAATACGTATATCTATCCGCCACTTCCTTCGATGCGCATCATCGCAGACATTTTTGAATTTACTGCACAGAAAATGCCAAAATTCAATTCCATCTCTATTTCTGGCTATCACATGCAGGAAGCTGGCGCCACGGCGGATATTGAGTTGGCCTATACTTTGGCAGATGGATTGGAATATCTAAGAACGGGAATCAAAGCAGGTTTATCCATTGATGATTTTGCTCCAAGAATTTCATTTTTTTGGGCGATTGGGATGAATTATTTTATGGAAATCGCCAAGATGCGTGCAGGCAGATTGCTCTGGGCTAAAATCGTTAAACAGTTTGATCCTAAATCTGATAAATCGCTGATGCTTCGAACCCATTGCCAAACTTCAGGTTGGTCACTGACTGAGCAAGACCCATTTAATAATGTTACCCGGACGGCGGTGGAAGCACTGGCTGCAGTTATGGGGCATACCCAATCATTGCACACCAATTCTCTTGATGAAGCCATCGCATTGCCAACAGACTTTTCGGCAAGAATTGCCAGGAATACCCAATTGATTCTTCAAAAAGAAACAGGAGTAACCGCTACGGTAGATCCATGGGGAGGATCTTATTACGTCGAGTATTTGACCGATCAACTCGTTTCCAGAGCATGGACTTTAATCGAAGAAGTGGAAGAACTTGGAGGAATGGCGAAAGCTATTGAAGCTGGCTTGCCAAAACTAAGAATCGAAGAAGCAGCTGCAAAAAAACAAGCACGCATAGACAGTGGCAAGGATGTTATTGTCGGAGTCAATCGCTATCAAGTAGAAGAAAAATCAGAAATCGAGGTTCGGGATGTGGATAATCAAGCTGTCCGCGAATCTCAAATTAAGCGATTAGCGGAATTGAAATCCAAAAGAAATGAAACTGCGGTGAAGGCTGCACTGGAAATCATCACCCATTCTGCAAAATCAGGTCAAGGCAATTTATTAGATTTAGCAGTGCAAGCAGCTCGAGAAAGAGCTACTTTAGGAGAAATCTCAATGGCAATTGAGGTAGCTTTTGGTAGACATCAAGCAAAAACTCAATCTATATCAGGTGTATATGCTTCAGCAATGAAAGATCAAGAATCCTTTAAGAAAGCTACCGAATTATCGGATCAGTTTGCATCAGAAGAAGGCAGACGCCCTCGAATTATGATTGCAAAAATGGGACAAGATGGCCACGACCGGGGTGCTAAAGTCATTGCCACAGGTTTTGCAGATTTAGGATTTGACGTGGACATCGGGCCACTTTTCCAAACACCCGAAGAGGTTGCTTCGCAGGCAATTGAAAATGACGTCCACATCGTCGGTGCTTCCTCCTTAGCTGCAGGTCACAAAACCTTAATTCCTCAGCTCATTCAAGAACTCAAAAATCAGGGCAGAGAAGATATCATGGTCGTTGCCGGTGGAGTGATCCCGACGAAAGATTATGATTATTTATTCAATGCTGGCGTTACGGCTGTTTTTGGTCCAGGAACTGTCCTTTCAGAGGCCGCAATTGAGGTTTTGGAAAAACTTATTTCAAAATAAAAAACCCGCTTTCTTTTGGGTTTTGGCTAACTGAATTTCAATATTCAACTTCCAATTCCAACAAGGCATAGCTCAAGCTCTTGCCATGAGCATCAAGAGACAAAGAGGTGGTAACTCCGGTGGATAAGGAGTTTTCACAAGTGAAAAGCAAGGCCCTCAATTCCGGCAATACATGTCTTTTAATTTCGCCTTTGAGTTGGTGAGATAAGAATTTTTTCAGCTTCTCTTGAGTCACTTCTCTCACTAAAAGGTCGAAATCTTCTTCATGAAATGGGAAAAGTGAAAGGACTAATGTATTCCCCTTATCACCGGCACGGCTATGGGCAATTTCTGCAAGTTTCTTTTTCATGATTCCAAAATTTCCACTTGAGTTTTTATTTGATTCCTTGCCATGAGGATTGAAACTACTCCTATGACTTCATTGACATATTTTCTTGCTCCTCCACCTCCTGCTGGTCCGTTGGTATAAAGAGCTTCCACTTCCTCACCTATTAAAAGCGCGAGGGATTTATCCATCGCTTTTCCCACCACTCTTAATCGGATTTCATAGGGTTGAGTATTCTTAGAAAGCTCCGACCCATGGAGGGAATTAAGTCCAATGTAATCCACCTTGAAATCTTTGTAGTTAGCCCCAATCCTTTTTCGAATAATGTCGCCTGCAAGTTTTGCTCGCTCTAATGCATTTGCTCCTGCATAGGAAATTTCGCCTTCCCCTATCCAACCTCCTTGGTACCCAACACTGACTTTTATCGAATCAGGTTTGACTGCCCCTCTTCCTCCAGTCACATGGATTTTATCTTTCTCAATTTGGGTCAATACAACTTTTGAAAAATCCGCGACAACATCAGGAGTAATGTACTGGTATGGATCAAGCACTTCGTAAAACAATTGCTCTTTGGAAGTTTGCAAAGTTATCATCCCGCCAGTTTCAGCAACTTTGGATATAACTCCAGTTCCATCCGATGAGACCTCCACAAACGGATGGCCTAGTATATCCATGTTAGGAACTGGCTTAGTAATCGGGTCTGCAAAATATCCTCCTGTGATTTGCCCCGCACATTCTAATAAATGCCCAATGACTGTGCCCTGTCCCATCTTTTCAAAATCCTCTCTGTCCCAGCCAAATTCATAAATCATGGGTGCAAGAAACAAGGAGGGGTCAGCCACCCTTCCAGTCAAAATGATGGTTGCATCACTCTGAAGAGCAGGAAGTATTGCCTCAGCGCCTAAATAAGCATTAGCTGACACCAGCTTTCCATATGAATTTAAGGGAAGATTCCCTTCAATAGAGAATTCAGTACCCCTTATTTGCTCAAAAACATCATCCCCTAATACTACTGCTACTTTGACCTTAAGGTCTAATCCTTTTGCAATTTCAAGGATTTTTTTTGCTCCCGCCAAAGGATTCGCAGCTCCCATATTGGTGATTAATCGGGTTTTGTTTTTCAGCAATAATGGAAGTAGACCAGTAATTCTCCTTTCCAATAAAACATCAAAACCTTGATTTGGATCAGTCTGCTTTCTTTTTTGTGCTAAGGCAATCGTTCTCTCAGCCAAACATTCCAAAATCAAATAATCCAAATTGGCCTGTTCGGTAAGAATCAAAGCTGGCTCCAATCGATCTCCAGAAAATCCTGCGCCACAACCAATTCTTAATTTCTCTTTCATTTTAAATCGATATTATCCCCATTAAAACAGAAACAAGTAAAATCACAATTGTCACTAAAAAAGCCAAAGGGATCGTTTTTCGTTGATGATCTCCTAATTCCACTCCAGCCAATCCGATTAATAAAAAAGTAGAACCCGTTAATGGGCTTATTGGAAATCCGGT
>JAHEBE010000298.1 GCA_024642365.1 Algoriphagus sp. | reverse complement strand
TATAAAGGCTCATCATCGATTCCATCAAGGATTAGGTTATTGAAATTGTGGAAATAACAGAAGCGCTTGAAGCCATCAATGATTTCTGGTGGATAAAGTTCTCCTTTTGGGAATACTAAAATCAACCGCTCGTATTTTCTCAAATGCGTAATGCCAGACTCCAAAGCCTCCAAGATATCCCTTGCAAAATCCTGGTAAACTCCCGGGAATTCATTTTCATGATCTTTGACTGCACGATCGATGATCAACAGCTTTTCCCTAGGGATTTTTTTAATAAGATCGTAGGCCGTTTCTGGTTTTGAATCTTCATCATAGAAATGGGGAGCGACTACAAAATAGTTGTATTCTCCTATGTTTCGCTCCAACAAGCTTTCAAACAATGTTCGATTGTAATGATGAATTTGGAGGTCTACGGTGGCTTGGTTACCCAAAGTCTCCACAATGGAATAATAGATGATTTTTTTATAAGAGCTTAGCTTATTAAATAGAAGCAAGACTTTAGTCTTGTTTTCCATATTGGTAGAATTCACATAGAATCCTTTGCCTCGCACCGAAGTAATGATACCTCTATCCCGAAGCTCATTGTAAGCTTTCTCCACTGTGTCTCGGGAAAGAAGAAAATCAAAACTTGTTTCATTGATCGAAGGGATTCGATCACCAATTTTTAATTTTCCCCGATCTATATCTTCCAATATCAAATTGACTACCTGCATGTATTTAGGAGTCCTGGATTCATTCTGAATCTTTTCTGATTTATCAAGTAACATAGGCTGGGTATTTTGGGTTTTTACTTGGTGTTATCTCGGGAATGCGGCGGCTAATCCGCCATCTACATTGAGCATGTTTCCTGTACTCTTGGATAGTAAGCCACTCACAAAGGCAAATGCGGCATCGGCAATGTCAGCGGTCTTCACACTTTCTTTTAATAGCGTACGATTTGCATAATATTGAGGAAGATCTTTTAATTCTACCCCATAAGCTTTGGCGCGATTTTCAGCCCAACCACCTTCCCAGATGTTGGAGTTTTCGATCACGGCATCGGGATTGATCACGTTTACTTTGATTTTATCTTCAGCAAGTTCAGCTGCCATCAGACGCGACATGTGGAGCTGAGCTGCTTTTGCAGTGCCATAAGCCACGTTTTTCGGGCCGGCAACTAGCGCGTTTTTACTTACAATATTGATAATGTCTCCGCCGAGTCCTTGCTCTTTCATGATTTTCACACCGGCTTTTGAGACATGATATTGGCCCATGACGAGAATGTCATTGAGCTTTGCCCAGTCCTGATCGGTATGATCTTCAAAGCTTCGGCTGATCGAGATTCCGGCATTATTGACAATGATGTCCACTCCTCCAAATCTCAAGCAAGTGGCTTCAATCGCTTTTCCTAAACTAGCCACATCAGTCACATCAAGTTTTACACCTAGAAAAGAATCTTTTCCATATTTATTGTTGAATAAAGCCTCAGCTTCCAGAAGACGATCCCCATCGATATCGGTGATGACTACACAAGCACCTTCTTGTACATATTTTTCAGCAATTGCCTTTCCGATGCCTCCTGCACTGCCGGTAACCAAAGCGATTTTTCTTGAAAGTGGCTGCTCTTTAGGCATACGCTGAAGTTTTGCTTCTTCCAAAAGCCAATATTCGATATCAAAAGCCTCTTGGAGTGGTAGGGATACATAAGCCGACACAGCTTCCGCACCTCGCATCACATTGATGGCGTTAATATAAAATTCGCTGGCTACTCGGCTGGTTTGCTTATTTTTTGCATAGCTGAACATCCCTACTCCTGGCCAAATGATTACTACAGGGTTCGGATCCCGCATTGCCGGGCTATTTGCTCGCTTATGAGTTTCGTAATAATTCGCATACATTTCACGATAGGCCTGAAACGCTTTTGCAATAGGTTCTTTGATAGCTAATGGATTGCTTAGATCCTGATCTGCAGCAAGGTCCAGCACTAGCGGAGAAATCTTAGTTCGAAGAAAGTGATCCGGGCAGCTGGTTCCCATTGGAGCCAATTTGGAGAGGTCATGACTATTGATGAATTCAAGAACTTCTGGTGCATCAGTAAAGGTGCCTACCATTAGACTTTCTGAGGATGCCAAACCACGTAATAGTGGGGCAATTTTTGCCGCTTGAGATTTCCTAGCTTCAGGCTCAAGCGATTTTACTTTTGCTCCGCCAAAAACAGGTCTCTTCTTACCATAATTATCAGCCAAATATTCAGAAGCCATCTCAATGACTTCAAGGCTATTCATATAACATTCATAGGCCGTATCGCCCCAAGTGAATAGGCCATGCCCACCAAGCATAATACCTCTAATTCCAGGATTTTCATCCAGAGATTGTTTGAGTTGGAGGCCTAGGTCAAATCCCGGGCGTTGCCATGGAACCCATGAAATCTGACCTTTCCATAATTCTTTAGTAATCTGCTCACCATCCTTAGCTGCCGCTATGGCAATTGCCGCATCGGGATGTAGGTGATCGATATGTTTGAATGGTAAAAATGCATGAAGCGGCGTATCAATTGAAGGAGCTTTTGAGGCAAGGTCATAGATGCAATGATTAAAAAGCTCTACCATTTCATCCTCAAATTGAAGGCCTCTATAAATTCCTTTCAAGGATCGGAGTTTATCCACGTATAATCCAGCTAGTCCAGATTTCTTTAGTGTACCGATATCACCGCCGGAACCTTTCACCCACATCACTTCTACTTCTTCATTCGTCAATGGATCTTTTTCATACGTTTTGCAGCTTGTATTTCCGCCGCCATAATTCGTGATCCTTAGATCAGCACCCAGAATATTTGAACGATAGATCAATAGATCCACCTCATTACCTTCCATTTTAGAGGCTTTATCAGCATCCCATAGGTAACTTACATGCTTGAAGTTTTTTATTTCGTTATTCATTTGGTATTTGGAATTATCGTCAGTCCAATTTGTTGGAATTGATGTCAAATAGCATCCTGTGCTGTCTTGAGCATGTTAATTTCTTATTGGACTTCGAGTTGGTTTAATAGGGTTTGTAAATTAATGATTGTCTAGTACTATAATTAATTGGTCAATACTGGGGATTCCAATTTTTTCAAAGGTAAATATCTCATTTCTAAATTTCTTTTTTGGGTTTTTGATCTTTTTCCAAAAGGATAGTACAGGATACTCGACTAGAATGACTTAATTTATTTAAGAGTAAATTCACCCAAATGGCCCAATCTATATTCAAAAAAGTTCTTCAGGAGACGAATGAATTCGAGCGAACTCCTGTCCCTGCAGCAAGTTTAAAATCAGGGAGTAGTTTCCTAGGGATGTATGCCGGAGAGCATACCGCCGGGACCGAGTTTGTGATTGGTCCTTTATTCGTCGCGCATGGAGTCGCGGCAGGAGACTTGATCCTTGGGTTGTTGTTTGGTAATCTGCTCGCTGTATTGAGTTGGGGTTTTATCACCTCGCCAATAGCTACCCAAAAACGCCTTACCCTTTATTATCAATTGGAGCGTATTGTAGGCAAGCGCTTAGTGGCTGGTTATAATCTCGTGAATGCATTGATGTTTTGCTTTTTGGCGGGCTCGATGATCGCGGTATCAGCTACAGCAGTTGGGATTCCTTTTGGGCTTGAAATGCCAACACTTACCGATTGGATGCCTAGAACATCTGGTTGGATTATTACGGTAATTCTGATGGGTGCTGTGATTACGCTGGTGGCGATTCAGGGCTATTCGTATGTTGCTCGTTTTGCAAATTTGATGGCGCCATGGATGATTCTAATCTTTATTGGAGCGGGATTGATCGGGCTTTCGCAATTGGGAGTTAACTCTTGGGATAGCCTAATCAGTATTTCCAATGAAGTGATTTGGACTGGAGTTCCTTTGGAAGGAATGTCCAAATTTACCATTTGGCATATTATCTTTTTCTGCTGGTTCTGTAATATGGCCATGCATATTGGAATGTCTGATTTGACAATTTTGCGCTACGCGAAATCCTGGAAATATGGGTTCTT
>JAHEBE010000037.1 GCA_024642365.1 Algoriphagus sp. | reverse complement strand
CTTTTTCATAGGAACTATCCTGGGTTGCAATGAAAATAACAGGCATTTCTTCATCAATTAAAGCGATCGGTCCGTGCTTCATTTCTGCAGCAGGGTATCCTTCTGCGTGGATATAAGAGATCTCTTTCAATTTCAATGCACCTTCCAATGCCACTGGGAAATTGTACCCTCTACCTAGATAAAGTGCATTTCTCACATCCTTATATTCACCAGCGATGTATTTAATAACTTCATTGGTTTGTAGCGCTTTCTCCACTTTTCCAGGGATTGCCGCTAACTCATGGAGCAATTGGATGTAATGATTTTCAGGTAAAGTGCCTCGTTGGTATCCAAGCTTTAAAGCCATCATCGCAAGAACAGAAATCTGTGCAGTAAATGCTTTAGTTGAAGCAACACCAATCTCCGGACCAGCGTGAGTGTAGGATCCGGCATGAGTAGTTCTCGGGATTGAAGACCCTACAACATTACATACTCCGAAAATGGTAGCGCCTTTTGACTTTGCCAATTCAATGGCTGCTAACGTATCAGCTGTTTCTCCAGATTGGGAAATAGCAATAATAAAATCCTTCTCACTAATTACAGGGTTTCTATATCTGAATTCAGAGGCATATTCAACTTCGACAGGAACCCTGGCGAACTCTTCAAATAAATATTCAGCAACAAGCCCAGCATGCCAAGAAGTACCGCAGGCAGTGATTATTATCCTTTCCGCATTTTGAAATTTATTCATGTAGTCTCGAAGACCACCTAAAACCAATCTGCCTGATTTGGCATCAAGTCTACCTCTCAAACAATCAGCAATAGACTTGGGCTGTTCGTAGATTTCTTTGAGCATGAAGTGCTCATATCCGCCTTTTTCAATAGCCTCTAACTCAAGTTCCAACTGATTGATATATGGACTAGTCTCCACATTCTCGATCGTCTTCACTTGAAGGCGATTGTTTCGAATCACAGCAATTTCGTAATCATCAAGATAAACTACCTTATTGGTATACTCAATGATCGGAGTGGCATCCGAAGCTAGAAAATATTCGTCCTCGCCCACTCCAATGACTAGGGGAGAACCCTTTCGAGCAGCAATTAAGGTATCCGGTTCTTCCTTATTAATCAAAACGATTGCATATGCTCCAACTACTTTTTGAAGCGCTAAGCGAAGTGCTTCCTCTAGGCTGCAATGATTATTCAAATGAATATCTTCGATAAACTTGATGAAAACTTCCGTGTCAGTTTGAGATTGAAAAGTATATCCCTTCTTTTCCAAATCTTTTTTGAGCACTTCATAATTTTCAATAATTCCATTGTGAATCATTGCAAGCTTTTCCGATGAGGAATAATGCGGGTGAGCATTAGTATCATTGGGTTCACCATGCGTAGCCCATCGTGTATGCCCAATTCCAATTTTGGAAGTTAAATCAGGAGAAGACTCTAAATGTTTTTCCAGTTCAGAGACCTTTCCCTTCTTCTTATAAATACTTAAACCATTGGCATCCAATAGCGCAACTCCAGCGCTATCATAGCCTCGGTATTCTAATCTTCTTAACCCTTTGATGATAATTGGCAAAGCTTCCTGCTGGCCAACGTAAGCAACAATTCCACACATATTGAAAAATTCTTTATCTTAAAATTAACTTCCACAAAGAAACAGGATTCATGCCAAAAAAAATAACCCACTTCACTAAAAATAGGAAAGGGGTTATTGATACTTTTTCGAAATCGATTGTATTATCTGATTTTCGAATAAATGACTTTCACTTTAATATTTTCTTGATTAACATTAAACTGACGAAATGATCTTTTAAAGTCATCTCCAACAGATTGGGGAGAATTTCCATAAAGTAACCAATCCTTTCGAGTAATTTCTTTTCGATATAACGCTCCGAAATAAGACGCAATAGGGACTATATAAATTTCTTTGTCCGGTGAGAATCTGATAACGGCTGGGGCCCTAACCGCTGGCTGGACATTCCCATTGGCGTCAAGGTCAGTTTGAGGCTGGCCATCAGTTTGCAAGGTTAGCGGCTGCTTGTCAGAAGATCTAGTTAAAATAGTATTTGAAGCATCGGTAAAATAAATCACCATCGAGGAAGGTGGAGTTTGAGTTTCAATTTGTTCTTCAATCTCCCCTATTTCAAAATTAACTTGGTTAAAAGTCACACCTCTCAGTGTATCTAAAAATGGATCCATCGGACTAGTATCCACTTTTAAAACCATGCCCAAATTAGATTTTAACCCAACTACCGGCCCAACATCATAATTTTTCCCCGGAATCTGGACTATACCAGTCGGTGTGCCCGAGCGGTCACTTTTCACTCCGTTAAAACTTCGTGAGGAAGCGGTTGTAATTTGATAATTGGAGGAAACTGTATCTCCAGTCAAATGATAATAGAAAGTGAAATTGGTTTGAAAACCTAGATTGACACCTATAGTAGTGTTGTCCCCTTTTCTAGCTTTGATAGCAAATCCCGGAAAATATTCTCGGAAACTGAATAAGTCATTAAACTCTCTCCCACGCTGGAGCTTCCCAAACATTTCAATTGCAAAATCCTCATTTACTGGTAATGCTACAGTAGTATCTTTTACTTCGTCAAATACAATTTCTCCTGCTGCAAAAGGGGCAGACTCATATGATAACTCACTGAAATTATAATATAAAGTATCTAAAATTGGCTGAGTCAGTTGATGGATAGAATAGTACTTAGGCTTATCCAAGTTCTCCCCATTTACACTTACCACATCAATATTGAAAAACACAGAATCCAGAAAAGCTTCCCTCGAAGGTCTGTCCTCAGTGACTTCAATATACATACGTGAATATCCTACCCCAGAAGTTTTTCCAAAAAATGGATCCACCTCTTCTCCAGCAATCAATAAGCTTTGATTGGTGGTATTGAATGAATCCAACAAAACCACTTGTGTAGGCAACTCAAACTCTTCGAAAAACACCCCAATTTGGTTGTTTCCGGGAGCCAACTCGAGTCCTACGGTGGCAGGATCGCTACAAGAATAATTAAGAAATGATATGGAAAGGATAGCCCATACAGCCAGTTTAACCGGCGAGGTTAGTATAAATGTCGTAAAGCTCTTCATGAGCTTGCTCCTCTGCTTCTGATTCAATACTGATTTCAAACTTCTTATCTTTTGAGAAACCCTCGATTAGTTGGTTTAATTCTGCGGAAACTTCACCGCCTTTGACTATCAGATCGGCATATTCCATACCCATCTTGATAAATCCTGTGTAGTCTTTGCTCATCAAAGGTGCTAAAATCGCGTCATCTATGTCGACCATCTTAACCTTGTTTAACAAATCATCGCCAAAGGTATGGGAAAATCCGTTGTTAAAGACGGCAAAAACTGATTTTGTGTTTTTAAATAAGGGCTCACTTTTATAAGTGGTCTTCAAATACATTGGAATCAAGCTCGTCATCCAGTCATTACAATGTACGACGTCAGGAGCCCAACCTAACTTTTTAACGGTCTCAATCACTCCCTTGCAGAAGAATATAGCTCGCTCATCATTATCCTCATAGAATTTCTTTTGCTTATCATGGAAGACATGCTTTCTATGGAAATAATCCTCATTATCGATGAAGTAAACTTGCATCTTCGCATTTGGGATTGAAGCAACCTTGATTACTAATGGCTTCTCCTCTTCACCAACAGCGATATTGATTCCAGAAAGTCGAACAACTTCATGCAATCTATTTTTTCGCTCATTGATTAGACCAAATCTTGGAACCAAGATTCTGATCTCCATACCACGCTCTTGCATCGCTTGGGGCAAGGCTCTCAAAAAGTTAGCTACTTGGGATGTTTCAAGAAAAGGATTGATTTCGCTTGCAACGTAGAGGATTTTGAGATTAGACATAGGTATCGGATTTTAAGTATAAGGTGATTAATAACTGTGCAAATGTAAGAAAAAAAGACGGAAATCTCTTGTTATTCTGAATATTAATCTAGTTTTGCCTCTATTTACCCAAACACTACCCCTCCCTTTTGGAACAATTTAACGAGAAAGAAAAATGGAGCGAAATCTGGCTTGAAGCGCTCAAATCAAACAAAACTATTGGTTTTGTACCTACCATGGGAGCCTTACATCAAGGCCATTTAGAATTAATTCGAACAGCAAAATCACGCTGTGATCTGGTGGTTGTATCCATCTTCGTAAACCCTACCCAGTTCAATAATTCTTCTGATTTTGAAAATTATCCTAACACGCTACCAACAGATCTTGATCATTTAAGACAAGAAAATGTAGATTTCGTTTATACACCTTCACCAGAAGAAATATATCCTGAATCCCCAGAACTCAAGCTTTACTTCGGCCCCTTAGAATCAAATTTAGAAGGAGGGTTTCGTCCAGGGCATTTTAATGGGGTTGGGATAGTAGTCTCAAAACTTTTTCATATAATCCGGCCACACTTTGCATTTTTTGGTCAAAAAGATTTACAGCAAGTAGCGGTAATCCAGCGCTTAGTTCGTGACCTTTCTTTCCCTATTGAACTGGTCATTGTACCCACCAAACGCGAATCAGACGGATTAGCGATGTCTTCAAGAAATCTTAGGCTAAATAAAGCGGAAAGAGAAACCGCCACCATACTTTTCCACTCCTTGATCAAGGCAAAAAAGGAACTTATTGAAGGCAAAGCTTGGTTTGAAGTCCAAAAGGAAATCCAAGCGGATTTTGAAAAAAACCAACTCACAAAACTAGAATATTTCGAACTGATCGAAACTGCAAGTTTTGAAATCCAAACTGAATTCAATCCCAGCAAAAAATCATCCCTTGTGGTAGCTGCCTATTTGGGTGAAATCAGATTGATCGACAACATTTCGATAAATTTCTAATTTTGCGGCAAAACTAAACCAATGCAAATTCAAGTATTAAAATCAAAAATTCACCGGGTCAAAATCACCCAGGCAGAACTTCATTACGTTGGATCAATTACTATTGACGAGGACCTAATGGATGCGGCAAACTTGATCGAAAATGAAAAAGTGCAGGTCGTAAATGTAAATAATGGCGAGCGACTTGAAACCTATGTTATCAAAGGAGAAAGAGGTTCTGGTCAGGTATGCCTAAATGGTCCGGCAGCTCGTAAAGCTCAAGTGGGTGATATCGTAATCATTATTTCTTATGCGGGATTGGAACTTGAGGAAGCTAAAAAATTCGAACCCAAGTTGATCTTCCCGGATGAGCAAAACAAACTAATCTGATGATTCAGAAAAACTTAAAACAAATTATCCAGCTTACCTTTTCCTTAGGGATAGCAGGCTGGATATTTTGGTTTCTGTACCGAGACATAGCAATGGATAGCCTAATCAGTCAGATTAAGACCAGTAACTGGTTTTGGATTATGACTTCATTAGCTATAGCATTGGTTGGCTATTGGCTGCGAGGTTGGCGATGGAGCCTATTGATACAGGAAGATGAAGGCGAAAAAGTAAGTCCAAACAGAGCTTATCATGCTGTAATGGTCGGGTATTTGGTAAATATGTTAGTGCCAAGGGCAGGTGAAGTGGCACGATGTGGCGTCCTGACCCGAACGAATGGTGTTTCATTAGGACATTTATTTGGGACAGTAATCGTGGAGCGAAGTGTTGATCTCATTTTTCTAGTCGGAACCATTTTTTTAGCCTTTATAGTCGAAAATGAATTATTTCTGAACCTGGCCAATCAACTTGTAGATTTCACTTCACTAGGTCAAAGCATTTTATCCAATCTGCCGATTGCTTTAGGAGGCTTGGCTATTTTCATTCTCTTTGTTTTCCTAATTTTTAAAAGATTCAAAGACAATTCTTTTATCAATAAAATTCAACATTTCTTTCGGGAAATTGGTGGTGGGCTTCGATCTATTGGGAAATTGAGAAACCCGATTGGATTTGTGGTGAGTTCATTCATCATCTGGATCATTTACTTTTTAACGATGTACACGGTGGCTTTAGGAATTCAAAGTACTGCCAGTTTGTCTTCAAGCGAAGTACTCCTCGTCATGGTAATGGGAAGTATTGGCATGATTGCTCCGGTCCAAGGTGGCATTGGCACCTTCCATGCACTTGTGGCTTTTATTTTGATACAATTGGGAGTAACCGAAGAAGATGGAAAAATCTTTGCAGCAATTATTCACGGAACACAAGTGCTTCTGGTAATTTTTGTTGGATTAATCAGTTGGGTAATTCTTCTAAGAGTCCCGGCTTGGAAAAAACCTGATGTGGATTAACTTCGTTATCTAATCGCTAAACAAAAAACTATGATCATTGTAATCTTTATTGTCTTTGCAGCAGCAGGCTTCTTGGTAAGCAGAACGCTGAAAAGCAAATTCAAAAAATATTCTCAAATCCCTTTGCAGGCAAATTTATCAGGAGCTGAAATAGCCAAACTGATGCTTGCTGACAATCACATCACTGACGTTCAGGTGGTATCAGTAGAGGGTCAATTAACCGACCACTATAATCCTCAGAACAAAACAGTAAATCTTAGCCCAGATGTATATTATGGGAGAAATGCTTCTGCAGCAGCAGTTGCAGCTCACGAATGTGGTCACGCAGTTCAGCATGCTACCGCTTATACGTGGCTTAATCTTCGGTCTACACTTGTGCCAATCCAAAATAGTGCGAGCAAAATCTTAAACATCGTATTGATTGCATCTCTGTTTGGTGGATTCGCTTTGGGTCTTCCTTATGAAATAGTAGGATTCATTGTAGTGGGTGCTTATGGGGTAATGACCTTATTTACTTTGGTCACCCTACCGGTTGAATTTGATGCAAGCAATCGAGCTTTGGCATGGGTAAAGACAAGAAATATCGTTACTCCAGATGAATATGCTATGTCTAAAGATGCCCTTAAATGGGCTGCAATGACATATGTTGTGGCAGCGTTGGCAGCATTAGCTACATTGGCCTATTACATTTTTGTCTTTTTTGGAAATAGAGATTGATCCAGATCAAATAAATTTGACGGAAAGGGGCAAGGTTTTGCCCCTTTTCTTTTTTGATATACCTTCCAAATCAAATTGAACAAAAAAGAATAAATCATGCAATTCCAATTAACTGAGGAACATTTGGCAGTCCAAGAGGCTGCAAGAGAATTTGCCAAAACTGAATTACTGCCAGGAGTAATAGATCGCGATTCTGAGGCCAAATTTCCAAAGGAACAAGTTCAAAAAATGGGTGAACTAGGATTTATGGGTATGATGGTGAAGCCAGAATACAATGGTGGAGGAATGGACACGATTTCCTACGTGTTAGCAATGGAAGAATTATCAAAAATTGATGCTTCCGCGTCGGTTTGTATGTCAGTCAACAACTCCTTGGTATGCTGGGGCCTAGAAAAATATGGGACTGAAGCACAGAAAGAAAAATATCTGAAGCCTTTAGCTTCTGGGGAAAAAATAGGTGCTTTTTGCTTATCCGAACCGGAAGCCGGATCAGATGCTACTTCACAGCGAACCGAAGCTCAACTTAACGGTGACCATTACCTACTCAATGGAACAAAAAACTGGATAACAAACGGATCCTCGGCAAGCTTTTATCTTGTAATTGCTCAAACTGATGCCAGTAAAGGCCACAAAGGCATTTCGGTATTCATTGTAGAGCGTGGATGGGAAGGTTTTATCGTCGGAAAAAAAGAAGATAAGCTTGGGATTAGAGGCTCAGACACACATTCCTTAATGTTTACTGATGTCAAGGTACCAGTTGAAAACCGGATTGGTGACGAAGGTTTTGGATTCACTTTTGCAATGGAAACACTCAATGGAGGCCGAATAGGCATTGCTGCGCAAGCGCTTGGTATCGCAGCAGGCGCTTACGAATTTGCTTTAGCTTATTCCAAAGAGCGTAAAGCCTTTGGGAAACCAATCAGCCAACATCAAGCTATTCAATTCAAACTTGCCGACATGGCCACCACCATCGAAGCGGCAAGACTATTGGTTTACAAAGCTGCTTGGCTCAAAGATCAGGGTGAAGATTATTCACATGCTTCTGCCATGGCAAAACTTTATGCATCACAAGTAGCGATGGATGTTACGATTGAAGCAGTGCAGGTTCATGGAGGTTATGGATATGTAAAAGAATACCATGTGGAACGATTGATGAGAGATGCTAAAATCACACAGATCTATGAAGGAACTTCCGAAATTCAAAAAATAGTCATATCTAGAGGGATCTTACGCTAAGAATTTTAGTCGTCAAAAAGGGGATAATTACCAGTAATTATCCCCTTTTTTTATTTTTTTAACGATTAGCTACAATAAAGTTATGTTTTCTGATTAGAAAAATCATATTTTTAGACTTTACTTTCCCCAGTTTAATTCATGGAATATTACAACAAAATCATTGAGTCAGTCAATGTTAGATTTATAAGAGGAAATAACTTTCGATTAGAAAGACCCTTTTCTGTTAAAGATTATTTAGAAACAGATAATACGCTAATACTTCTCCATCATGGAACCTTGAAGTTTGGGGAGGATCAGGAGCTCTTGAATGAAGGCGAGGTCCTTTTCATTCCTGCAGATCGAAAAACCAAACTGACTCAAGGAAGTAGCTTAAAAAAGACTGACCTTTCAAATCAACAATTCAAAGAGGGAAAGAAGAAATACCTACAAAGTATCGCATTCAAAGACATCCAAAATACAGAAGAGGATTGCATTTCAACTGTCAGTTTCGATTCTAAGGTTTTTGATGTTGTTAATTTTTTCAATTCGCTAGACATCCCTCCTTTTATCGTTCGATTTAATGATCGGATGGCTACAATTATTGAGGACTTGATGAAAGAAGTCGAAGTTAATAATGTCGGGAAAGAACGAATCTTAAAATCTGCTACCGAAATTTTGGTCATCGAGCTTCTTCGCCATATTCTTAAAAATCGTCTTTTCTTAGAGGAACTCAGTACAAATGCTACTTATTTCAAAGATCCAAGGCTTATCGACTTATTCAATTTCATCAAAACGAATATCGGAGGAGATCTATCAAATAAAGTATTAGCACAAGTCGCAAATGTATCGGAGGATTATGTAGGGCAATATTTTAAAATGCTCACCGGTATCAACCCACAAGATTACATCGAATATCAACGAATGGAAACTGCTGTAGAACTGCTTCGGACTTCAAAAAAATCGATCCGTGATATTGGGAAAGAAGTAGGCTATAAGGATACCGCTTATTTCTGTAGAAGATTCAAAATGATGTATGGTGTCCCGGCTGGAAAAATGCGAAGAAGGGAATCACTAATTAACGTGCAGTGACCTATTCATTGTCTCTTTAAAAGCTAAGGCCTCGATCAAAAAGTCGGGGTCTTTTTCTATACTATTGCCCAGAACTACTAGGTCAGCTCCAGACTGAAATGCATTTTTTAACTTGGAGATCGAATCAATCCCTCCTCCCACAATTATCGGACGACCAACCGCTTGACGCACACTCAAGATAACTTCTGAAGAAACCGGAGTTTTTGAACCGCTCCCTGCATCCAAAAAGAAAAAATTCATCCCCAATAATTGACCGGCTAAGGCCGTCGCTTTCGCTAGGTTTGGTTTAGAATTTGGAATTGGTGTAGTTTGACTAATGTACTGGACGCTTGTAATCTCCTGATCATTGACTAACAAATAGCCCGTCGGTAAAACCTCCAATTCCATTTTTTGAATTATAGGAGCAGCAAGAACTTGCTGGCCAATTAAATACTCGGGGTTTCTACCTGAAATAAGGGATAAAAACAAAATCGCATCCGCATGAGCCGAGAGCTGATAGTGAGACCCTGGGAAAATGACTATAGGAATATCACCTGAAATCTCCTTTAATGCTAAGACAACCTCATCAAAATTAGAACGATCCAGCTGACTTCCCCCGACTAAAATAAGATCTAAATTACTTTCTGATACCCACGAAAAATCTAAAAGAGCCTCCGTGTGAACAATTTTATCAGGATCAACTAGCCAAGCAACTCCCTTATTCCCTGTTTCAAAAAATGATTGAAGTAGACTACTTACTTTCTTCTTCTGCTGTTTCATCTTCCGCTGCTGGTGTGAATAGATTTGGGAAGAATTTTTCTTTGGCAAAAGCAAGTCCAACCAATAGTAATCGTTCACTTAATTTTGGCCAAAAAGCTCCTTTAGACGAGGAAGTTAGCTTCTTTTCTAAATTTTTACTGAGCAGTCCTTCCCGTTCCAAAACCTCCATGGCGCGCTCAGTTTCCCGATTCCGCTTTTTTTGAGTCGCTTTTACAATTGCAAAAGTCAACAAACCACCCGCAAGCACTAGGCCTCCAACTTTAACCCAATCTTTCGAATCCTCCTTAAAAAGTTGCAACTGCTTCATCAAGGTTTGCTCTAATTCTTCCGATTTTTTTTCAAGATCCTTATTCATCGTTCTTGTTTTTATTTCTTCTATTGAAAATAAACCTTCTCAGCCCTACTTCCACACCACGTTGTAATCGAACTGAATACCTTGAATTATACAGTCCTCCGAGGAGCACCAAAAACAAGCCTCCTACGAGCAAGAACCCCATATAAGGCGACTTTGTATATTGACTTAAAAAGAATGCAAGCGAGAAACTAAAGAACAAAAGCACTAAGAGTCCTACGGCAATCATAAAAGTCAAAAGAAGTAATCTGAAAATAATCCCAATAAACTCCTCCTGAATCTCAAACTTCACCAATTCTACCTTGGTTTCTACGATTCCCTTAATTGTTTCTACAATTTCTCCGATTTTCAACATGCTGGAAATTTACAAATTAATAACAGCCCAATATAGCTTAATTGAAAAGATCAAAAAAATTAGGATTCAGGATTAGCCGCTTCTTCCTGATAATATTTATAGCGCAAAACGGTTTCCATAGCTAATCTTATGGCAGTATTGATCGGATATTGCTGAGCCAAAGCACTGTCAATTTCCTCAATTTGCTGGTAATAATTGGAGGCATTGGGTACTACTAAATCTGAGTTGATTCGCAAGGTAGTTTCCGCAAACTTTTCTGCTTTTTCCTCTTTCAATTTTTTACAAATAATGAGGTCTTTAGCGCCATATTTATTTTTCCTGGCTGAGGCCGCAAAAAGCCTGCATATCAATCCACGTTTAGCATAATTGGTGCAATACCCATTTTTCCCATCCTCACTATGTGCGCGGTATACAATGCAACTTTTACTCTCCTCTTCTGAATCGAGGAAAGTCAATATAGTGTCTGAGAGACCTTTCGAATAAAAATCAAACGCCAAGGGAAGGAACTCTAAAGGTGAAGCAGACACTTGTGGATTTGCACAGCAGGCTCCACATCCAGAAATACATCCCAATCCACTCTCAGCAGCAAATTGCTTCGATTCTTGACCTAGTTGGTCGAATAACAATGCTACCGCTTCAGATTTTTGAGAAAGATTCATTACCGTTAATTTATTGCAAAAGTACAAGCATGCACAGGGGATTGATTCGATCGTCCACTATTTTTTTTATATTGGATATCAAGTGTTTAGCGTTTAGAACTTAGAATTCACCCAAATTTCCTCTCCATTTCACTTCTTAGATCGTTTTCTTTAGAATAAATTAAATTTTTATGAGCAACGAAGAACAAAATAAAGCCGAAGAACGAATTCGCAGTGCCTTCAAGGAGCGGGATTGGAATGAAATCAAAAGCGCAGATTCTTGGGCAATTTTTAAAGTGATGTCCGAGTTCGTAGTTGGGTTCGAGAAACTGGCCAAAATCGGACCATGCGTTTCGATATTTGGATCAGCACGAACTGCCCGAGACCATGACCATTACAAAATGGCTGAGGACATCGCCGCTAAATTAGTTCGCCACGGATATGGAGTAATCACTGGTGGTGGACCCGGAATCATGGAAGCTGGAAATAAAGGTGCCTATTCTGAAGGTGGAAAATCCGTTGGATTGAATATCGAATTACCATTCGAACAGTTTAATAACATCTACATCGATCGTGATAAACTGATGACATTCGACTATTTCTTTGTCCGCAAGGTCATGTTTATCAAATATTCCCAGGGCTTCGTTGTTTTGCCTGGCGGATTTGGTACAATGGATGAATTTTTCGAAGCGCTTACACTGATTCAAACCAATAAGATTGGGAAGTTCCCCATTGTTTTGGTAGGCAAATCCTACTGGGAAGGCCTTGTCGCTTGGATAAAAAGTACGCTACTCACCCACGCTTACATTAATGAAGAAGATCTTGATCTCTTTTGTGTGGTAGAAGATGCTACTGAGGCGGTAAAGGTGATTGATGAATTCTATACTAAATACTTACTTAGTCCTAACTTCTAATGCAGAAAAGTCATCTCGCTATTATTTATGTATTGATTTTAGCTTGCCTTTCGCTTTCGATATATGGATTAATGCGAACTGACTCTCATGAAACTCCAGAAGTTATTCTAGAAGAAAATCCGATTTATGCGACCTCAAGAGGCTCTTTTAGAGATTCGGTAAAGATTTTTCTATTGCCAGATAGCTTGACATTTGCCGGGGAGGCTGTTCCTTTAGACATCCCCGATGTCAGAGAGCGTCTGGAGCGTGAACTTTACGTCAACGCTTATTGGGAATCAAATATGGTTTTGCTGATGAAGCGATCTACCAAATTTCTTCCTCAGATCGAAAAATTGCTTCTGGAAAATCAAATCCCAGATGACTTTAAATATTTAGCAATTGCAGAATCAGGGCTTTTAAATGTCGCCTCTCCAGCAGGAGCAAGAGGATTCTGGCAGTTTTTGGAATCTACTTCTAAGGAATATGGGCTTGAAGTCAGCAAAGATGTAGATGAGCGATATCATCTTGAAAAGTCCACAATCGCAGCAAGTGGATACTTGAAAAAAGCATTTCAGAAATTTGGAGATTGGACTGCTGTTGCAGCAAGCTATAATATGGGCCAAGCCGGTTTTGCTCGCAGGCAAGAGGAACAGCTGATCAGTAACTATTACGATTTGTACCTTAATGAAGAAACCAGTCGATACTTATTTCGAATCTTGGCTTTCAAAGTGATTTTTGAAAATCCATCTGATTTTGGATTCAATTTAAAACCAGAAGATTATTACCAAAACCCTCCACTCCGTACCATTGAGGTATCCGATGATATCAAAAACTTAGCCTCATGGGCCAAAATGAAAAATAGCAGCTATAAAGAATTGAAGCAATACAATCCTTGGCTTAGAGACAAAGATTTAAATGTGAGGCGAAATAAAAGCTATACGATTTTGCTTCCGGAATAATTCGCATCTAAGTCCTGATTTCATTTCGATTTTTTAAAATACTTTTCAAAAGTCAAGATCAGAAATAGAATATCCAGCGGAATAAAACATTGACAATTTGTAACAATCCCCAATAGATTCAGCTTACTATCTTATAATCTAGCTAGTCGTTCCCTTTCAAATTTTGTACCTTCGCCGATTGTATTTGTCCACTGATTTATGAGTAACAACATTTCTTCCCAAGAAGAATTTATCGAGATTTTTGGTGCACGTGAGCACAACTTAAAAAATCTCGATTTAAAAATCCCTCGAAACAAACTGGTAGTAGTCACTGGACTAAGTGGAAGCGGAAAGAGTTCGTTGGCATTTGATACCATTTATGCAGAGGGGCAGCGTCGGTATATGGAGAGCTTTTCAGCATACGCCAGGTCTTTCTTGGGAGGATTGGAGCGGCCAGATGTAGATAAGATCAACGGATTATCTCCAGTCATCGCAATTGAGCAAAAAACCACTTCAAAAAATCCTCGATCGACTGTCGGCACTGTAACCGAAATCTACGATTTCATGAGGCTGCTTTATGCTCGAGCCGGAGAAGCTTACTCCTACCTGACAGGTAAAAAAATGGTTCGACAGACAGAGGACCAAATAGTCGAACAGCTCTTTTCCAATTTTTTAAACAAGAAATTATACATACTTGCGCCGGTAGTAAAAGGCCGTAAAGGGCATTACCGGGAACTCTTTGAGCAAATTCGTAAAATGGGTTTTTCAAAAGTGCGTGTGGATGGTGTGGTGATGGATATGGTTCCCAAGATGCAAGTGGATCGTTACAAAATTCATGATATTGAAATTGTCATCGACCGGATCATCGCAGAAGAATCTGACCGATTCCGCATTACTCAATCTCTTAAATCAGCGCTTCAACATGGAAAAGGGGTACTAATGCTAAGAGATGAGGATGGTGAAATTCATCATTTCTCAAAGTACCTCATGGATCCGGAAACGGGCCTTTCTTACGAAGAACCTGCCCCAAATAGTTTTTCTTTTAATAGTCCCTATGGGGCTTGCCCAGTCTGTAATGGCCTCGGAATTATCGAGGAAATCACTCAAGAAAGCATTATCCCAAATCCGGAATTAAGTATCACGAGAGGTGGAATCGCACCACTTGGAGAATATCGAGACATATGGATTTTTAAGAAAATCGAGGCAATCCTCAAGCATTACAAATGCTCCATGAGTACCCCTATCAAAAACCTACCGGAAAATGTGGTTGACATCTTACTGAATGGGGATAAAGTGGAAGTCGCGGTAGATTCAGTCAAATACCCTGGGACGAAATGGCACACCACCTTTGAAGGGATCATAAATTTTCTTCAAAAATATCAAGAGGGAGGGTCTGACAAAATTCAGGATTGGGTCAGCGAATTTACCGAAACAAAAACCTGCACAGAATGCGACGGCTACCGCCTTAAAAAAGAAGCCCTTCATATTAAACTTGACGATACTCATATTGGCCAGCTAGCCATGATGGATATTCGAGCACTAGGAGAATGGTTTGAAGGCCTGGAAACCAGGCTATCGGAAAAGCAAAACATTATTGCGGCAGAAGTCCTGAAAGAAATCCGCAAACGAATTGGCTTCTTACTTGACATTGGCTTGGACTATCTTTCGCTCAATCGACCATTGCGGACTTTATCCGGCGGGGAAGCTCAGCGAATCAGATTAGCGACACAGATCGGCACCCAACTTGTCGGCGTACTTTATATTTTGGATGAACCTAGTATCGGGCTTCATCAACGAGACAACGTTAAACTCATCAAAGCCCTTCAAAGTCTCCGTGATTTGGGTAATTCAGTTCTCGTAGTAGAGCACGACAAAGACATGATGCTGGAATCTGATTATGTCTTAGACATGGGGCCAGGTGCTGGTAGACATGGAGGGCATATCGTGACATCCGGAAGCCCGCAAGAAATCCTTAAATCCAAAGGAATTACGGCTGAATACCTCAGCGGAAAACTGGGATTACCAGTGCCAAAAAGCAGGAGAAAAGGTAAAAAAGGGAG
>JAHEBE010000036.1 GCA_024642365.1 Algoriphagus sp. | reverse complement strand
AATAATGCATAGGCTGCGCCCCTGAATCCGAGAGGTCAAGTATCGAAAGTCTTCGATGGCCAAACCCAATTCTGCCATCCTCACTGATCCAATGACCAGAACCATCAGGTCCTCTGTGAATGATCGAATCCGTCATCCTTACCAACTTCTCCTTGGAAATCAGACTTGGGTTTTCAGATAATATGCCTCCAATTCCGCACATTAGTTTGTATTTAAAATTTAATGGTTTTGATAATCTTGCTTCAATCGCTTTGCGATAGCAATTGGATCATGCCACTTCAAAACAAATTCCCTACTTCTTTTGGCTAAATCCAAAAGGTCTTTCCTAGGCATTTCCAAAATTGCATTTAGGCCCTCTTTAATAGTTCCCGCATGGACATTTATAAATGGAAGATCATCTTTCATCTCCAAAGGAATAAATTTCAAATCTTCCTCTCTGATGTAAACCAACACAGGTTTACCGAGAGCCATCGCTTCCACGGCCAATCCCCCATACCAACCAAAAAACAACTGATCTACCAAAACATCTATGTTTTGATAAATCTCTTTGGCTTTTGCATTAGATACTCCTTCTATCAATACCCATTCAAATTCAAACCCCTCAGATTTGAGTTCATCTAAAGCTTGAATAACAAAATCAGTTCCTTTTCCCTTTCTGTTGGAAGGTGCATGTCCGATCCTCAAAGGTCGGTCTTGATCTTGTGTGAATTTTGGTTTCCATTCTTCAAATGAAATATGAGAATACGGTAAAAATTCTGACCCTTTAGGTAAAACATAGAGCAGATCCGGATTTAGCCCATACACTTTTGTACAATATTTAGACATTCTTCGGATCTGATCCCGCTTTTGAGCATCCGTTTTGGAATTGTAGTAATCTGTTCCGACTTGAGTGGCAGCTGTAATCGTGAATTGTTTAAGACAAAAATCACCTTGACGGGCATCATCCCCTTGGTATTGTACAAACATTGGAATATTTCGAAACTTCAAAATCTCTAACTCCAAATACTGCATAAAACTCAAATACCCTGCATACAATCTTCGAAAGGAATTTCGTAAAAGGGAAGAAGTAGGAACAAATGGTTCTTGTATAAAAAGGGTAGTTCCAAAGTTAAAATGAACTGCATCCCAATTTTTGAATACGTATCCAAAGGCTAAAAACCTTTTCCACTCTCTCTTAAGAAAGTCATCTGATTCTTTCCAAATGACTCGATCCACCGGATATCCTAAATAATTTTGCCGTAAGGCCCAAGTTTGGCTATCGACACCTAACAAGCGAAGGTGTTTGCTGATGCCTTGAGGATTTCCTCCCACAGTAGTGGGTAAATGCAATACTTTCATTCGGTTAATACAAAAAATAAAATCAAGAAATTACAAGGTTTTTAACTTCTTCTAAGTGATCTGAAAGAAGCCGCGAAGGAATATGTAGATTTCTTTTCATTGCTGAATTGTCCCCAATGAGATCCTTTACCTCGCCTTCCAAAAATGTGAACTGAGGTTTGATTCCAAGGTAATTTCCCATTTGATTGGCGACTGTTTTTAAAGAAAGAATTTCAGGTCCAGAGATATTATAAACTGCCGAATCTTCACGGAAAATTGCTTTTTTCGTGGCAGTTGCAGCATCCAAAACATGAATTGGATTTATTCTTAATCCCTCCGATCCTTGGAGAGATATGGGCCGATGATTTATAATGCTGTCCATCAATCTTGGAATCAACATCCCTTTCTTTTGGTGGGGACCATAGATAAAAAAGAACCGTAGAACATTGACTACAAACACTCCAGAATAACTTTGAGCTAATACTTCACCAGCCAACTTGCTTCCAAGATAATATCCTAATAATCCCGGGGTGGATATAGAAGAGTTTTCGTTAAAAGCCTGGTTTCCATACCCATATACGCCACCAGAGGAAGCAAACACAAAGCTTTTAATACCAATTTGTCTCCCGTAGTCCAATAATTTTGCAGTGGATGCAATATTTACTTGAAAGACACTCATAGCCTTTTCAGGAAATTCTCTGAAATGTGCTGACTGAGCCAAGTGAACAATGGAATCTATGTCATTTGGTAAAACCTCGGAATCCCAATCACTATCTAAATCAATTGAAATGTAATTGACCCCTGCAATTTTCTCAGCTGGTTCTTGATGGACAATCCCGACCACTTTAGCACCTTGTTGAAGTAAAACTTCACAAAGGGTTCGTCCCAATAAACCATTGGCTCCTGTTACTAAAACCGAAGAAATGTTAGACATTCTTTAGACTTTTTAAAGAAATAAAATTTAAACCCAAACCAGCCAAAACCAACCATATACCGATTTTTAGCGAAACAGAAATCAAGGAAAGTTCAGTTTGATATAGCCAGTAGGAAGCTAGGATAGCTAATACTACCAAGCTCAAAACTAGGCCCAATCGGTAATAATTAACCTTAATTGGGTGTAATCGCTGAGTGAAGAAGAAATAACTTCCTGTTAGGAACATATAAGAAAGCAGAGTAGCCCAAGAGGCACCTTCTGCTCCAAATTTTTGAATCAGAATCCAATTTAGCCCAAAATTTATTCCTGCAGTTATCCAGGAAAGGTGAGCAAATAGCATGGTTTTTTTCTCAAGTGAAATACCAATTCCAGTTACTTGCTGAGATGCTTGAAAAACTACTGCAAACGCTAAAAGAACCATAGGGATAGCACTTGCTTGATACGCTTCTCCCATTAGCAAATGGATTATCTCACCCGAAAAAAGACCTATTCCACATGAAATTATAGCCATCGCATAAAGCAACCCCAGCAAAACTTCTCCATAAATAGAAGAATAACTCTCTGGATGATCTGTTCGGATTTTCATTGCCAATGGGCTCCAGGCTTGACCAAATGCAGCAGAAACAAATAAAATCACTGAAGCAAATCGAAAAGAAACTGAATAAATTCCAACCTCCTCAACAGATGAAAATGAGGCTAACATCCAACGATCTTGAGAGGTAAATATCCAATAAGCCAATGCAGAAAAAATAAAAGGATATCCATAACTGAATAATTCCTTTGCCCATTTTTTTGAAAAATGTTGCCAAGAAAACTCTTCTCTGATAAAAAATAAAGCTAGAGGTAAAACCATCATCACAACTAACGCTTGAATACTAAGTAATCCATCAATCCCTTTTCCTAAAAACACCACAACGATAAGTCCCAAAATCGCAGACAGAATTCTCGAAACCATGGAGATGGTAAGGAACCTCCAAGGCTTAAATTGTAAACGGATGACATCTAAAAGGTATTGCGTCCATTGTGTACCGGCCATTAAAAACAAAGCCGCAAATAAACCAGCCCAAGTAAAGGAATAGGAAGCTCCCAATTCTGGAAATCCAAACAAAAGAATCCCAGAAACCAGCAACATCAATCCGCAGAAAATCAAAATTTGGATTAAAAAACCTGAACTCACTAATGTTTTACGATCAGTCGGTTTCACTTCTGGATCCCAATAATATCTTTGGACAGAATTATTCAAACCTGAATTCCCAATCACTCCTAATAATGCTGTACTAGTCAAAATGAGTTCTAAATAGCCAAAAGATTCTGGTGAAAGCGCCTTGGCTAGAAAAGGGAAAGTGAAAAAACTAACAGTTTTTGAAACAAGGTCAGCGCCTCCATAAATGGCAGAATCTTTCGCTAATTGCTTAAATACCATCAATCAGAAAACCTATTGTTGACTAATGGGTGCAAAACTTTTGGTTTTCTCTTATTGTAATCACCCAAGATTGGGTGGAATAAATTAATTAAGGATTCCCGCTCTCCTTTAAGTTGAGCAAGAATCTCCTCAAAAACGAATTGACAACTATCCAATCCATGATATTTTTCTACATAGGCCCGACCTGCAGAACCAAGTGTATTTCTCAACTTTGGCTGCGTGACTAGCTTTCTTAGGACCTCTTTAATATTTTCTGGCGAAGCTGATACCAACGGACACTCATCAAAGTAAGACCATCTTCTGAAAGGAAGCATATAACTTTCATCTTCCAAATTTGAAATCACAGGCAGACCAGAGGCCAACCCTTCCAAGCCATTCATACCATGCCCAGTAGCGATAAGTTGCTCAACCAAGATATCCGCTTCTTCCTCTAATATCCTTTTTACTTCGGAATTCTGCAGTTTTTCTAGCAAAATCAATTTGATTTTAAGCCCTTCATTTTGGAGCTGGCTTACAGCTTCCAGTATAAATTCTGAACCTTTAAAGCCGCGATGATTGGGCGCGTGAACTATAGTAACAGATTCAGTAATACCATCAGCTTGGGATTTTCTCGCAGAAGCTTTCCATAGGTCTAAATCAAGATATAAAATAGTAGGAGCTAAAACATCCCATCTTCCAAAACCATCTGGCCCCATGATTCCTGAAAATTGAAAATCTGAATGCTTTGTCCAATACCTCACTCTTTTTTCAATTTCATCTTGAGAATGGGAAGCCAAAGGATAAGACATCATCAACCCATGGATAAGACTTGTTGACCGGATATTTCGGTACACATAAGAATCAGAACCGTAGGGTAACATCACAGTTTTCTTTCCTGCCCATTTGATCCAAACAGCTTGAAGCCATTCCACAGGAGTGTCTTTTAGGAAAAACCCATCGAAGGAAAGGAAAAAAACATCGTATTTTCTGATACCATCCAGGAAAGCAAAATAAGGTTTCAAAGGATGAGGAACGACCGGGTATTCTTCAGAAAGGATTCGACCCCAATCCTCTCGTTTATTAATACTGGTATAAAAATCTAATGTAAAAGTTTCTGACGCATATCCCTTTTCTCGCAATGCTGCAGCCCAATACTTATTATTAATAATCGGAGTACTTCCCCAAACCAATCTTGGTCTAACAGGGAGTTTTTTTATTCTGAAGAGTAAAACCCATATGGTTCCAAAAAGTAAATAAATGGGAATCCAAAACGCTAAAAATAAAATCCCAAGAAATGATTTGAATAACTTCATGAAAGACTAGATATTCAAATTGGAAATAAGTTTGGCTGGTGAGCCGGCAATTTTACTTCCGTCCGGAAAACTTTTGTTCACGAAACTATTAGCTCCTACTACACAACCTTTCCCGAGAGTTACTCCGGCGCTTATTATTGTATTAGGACCTAAATAACAATTATCACCAATTTGAACAGGAGCATATACATATGGAGCAGCTCCTCCCGAGGTTGCCCATTCCACTGAATCGTGTGAATAGATTTGAACTCCTGATGAAATACTACAATTAGATCCGATCGTCAATCCACCGGAACCGTCAATAACGGAAAAAGGCCCTATCCATGTGTTTTTCCCTACTATCACATCTCCAAAGACATAGGAAGAGTCATAGATAGAACTCCCTTCCCCAAACCCTAGCGATTGAGCTCTTTCCCAACGGTCAAACAATAAATCAGCAACTGGCAGAGACCTATTAAAATCAGATTTGAAATGCTTACCAAACTCCTCTTTTAGACTTTGAAGTTTTTGGAAAAGCTCTTCCAATTCCGGCTTATCAGCTAATTTCTCTTTTCGATTCATTCAAATGATTCATTGTTGAGGAAAATTCTGCACCACCATTCAAAATTCATAAAACTCCAAATCAGTAAACGATGATTGACGTGTTCATTGATATGCTCATTGACGATGGTTTTAACATAGTCAGGATTAATAAATTCTGACGAAACTGTCTTCTTATCTAAAAGCAACTCTTTGATGTATGCAGCATTTTCACCTCGGTACCAACTCTCATCTGGTGCAGAAAAGCCCTGTTTCTTTCGGTTGATTATTTTCTCAGGCATAAAGTTCATCATGGCTTTTCTCAGCACATTTTTGCCATCATCAAACTCCTGGTAAGTCTTGTTCCTTTTTTTGAACTCGTTTTCATTTATCTTAAGCATTTGCTCTAAATTTCCCAGTTTATATTTTACAGGGATTTTTTGCGCAAAATTTACCAAATCATTATCCAAGAAAGGAAACCTTTCTTCCAAGCTATTGGCCATACTTAGCTTATCACCTACGAGCAAAAGTCCCGGTAAAAAGGTTTTGGCTTCAAAATAAAGAGAGTTATTAATATGATCCTCAGGCCGTTGATAATTCAACTTGTCATTAAAAGTAAAAACTCTTTCAAATACTTTCTTCGGATGGTTAAAATCCATTTCCTTTCGAGTCTCTGGCATAAACAACTTTTCCCGATGCTGATCAGGAACTAACCTTTGCCAGAATTCATAATAAAGATCAAAAAATTCCCGTTGACTAACTGATTTGAAAATACGGTAATATCTCCATGGATACCCTCCAAAAAGTTCATCACCACCTGTGCCTTGAAGGCATACTTTTACAAACTTTGAGGCTAATCTTGAAATATAGTAGTTGGGATAAGACATCCCCACTCGTAAGTCCTCTAGGTGATAGACCACTCGAGGTAAGGACCAACGAATATCACCAGCATTCAAAACTTGTTCGTAATGCTCAGTTTTGAAATAATTTGCCATTAATTCGGCATCCCTTCGTTCGTCATAATTGACTTCTACTCCAGTAACCTCACTCATATCAAAACCACAGGTGAACGTGGTTAATCTGTTGACATGTTTGCTGGCCTGTGCAGTAATGGATCCAGAATCCATTCCTCCTGAAAGATAAGATCCAACTGGCACGTCCGAGATCATCTGTCTAGAGACGGCATTTTTAAACAATCTTTCCGTTTCTGAGATTGCATCTTCGAAGCTTAAGGTTTCATCTTGAACCGAAAAATCATAATCCCACCAGGATTGATGCCTGATTTGAGTAGTCTCTGAAGAAATTTTTACTGTATTCGCTGGAGGCAGCATCAAGACACCTTTGAAAAGTGTATTGAAAGTAAACATGTTTTGGAAGGTGAAATATTCATTCAATCCTTCTTTATTTAGCTCAACCTTGAATTGAGGATGCTGAATAATTCCTTTGATTTCAGATGCAAAAACTATTGTTTTTCCAGTAAACCAATAATAAAGCGGTTTAACACCAAATCGGTCTCTAGATAAATAAAGCGCTTGTTCAGCTTTATTCCAGGCCCCGATAGCAAACATTCCATTAAGCCTTTTAAAGAAATCCGGCCCATACGCTGCTAATCCTTCTGCAATAACTTCAGTATCTGTTGTCGAATTAAATTCATGCCCCTTAGATCTTAATTCCTGCTTGAGTTCTAAGAAATTGTAAATGCAGCCATTAAAAACCACCACCCAATTTCCATCTTTTGAGGCCATAGGCTGCGCTCCTTTTGGAGAAGTGTCCAAAATAGCCAATCTCCTATGGGCTAAAGCTATTTGATTATCTACAAAATAACCTTCCCCGTCTGGACCTCGGTGAGCCAATTTCTGGCTCATGGATTTAAGAGCAGAGAGCCCGAAAGGCTCTCCATTTAAATTAAAAACTCCTAGGATACCGCACATGCTACAAGGATTTCAGCACCTCCACTACGTATTCAAAATCTTCAGGGCTCATTCGGTTATGAAGTGGTATGGCCATAGAATAATCATTGGCAGCTTGTGCTCCAGGATAATCTGTGGCTTCAATTTGATATTTATCTTTATAGAAATTCAACATGTGGACCGCATGTGTACCAGGCCGTGTTGAAATCCCTTGCTCTTGTAGCATCTCCATGATTTGATTTCTAGATGCCGGAGCTTTTGATTCATCCACGAAAGTCACGTAAGATTGCCATCCATGCTTGTATTCAGCTCCAAAAGTGGGCGTTCTTAGCCAAGAAATATCTTTGAGCTTTTCGCTATAGTACGTTGCCCATTTTTCACGCTCGTCAATGAACTGATCCAGCTTTTTGATTTGTACGACTCCTACCGCGCCTTGTAGATCAGTCATCCGGTAATTGAATCCCATAAGATTAAAATCAGGTAAAATATATGGTCTTGGACCATGATGCCTTTGCTCTTCGGAAATAGAAGCCCCATGATTCCGAAGCATTCCTAGCAATTCAGCTAATTCATCATCATCAGTTGTTAACATCCCTCCTTCACCAGTAGTGACCGATTTTCTAGGATGAAAACTAAAGCAACCAATTGTGCCTAATCCCCCCGCTGGCTTGCCTTTAAATGCTGCACCTGCAGCACATGCCCCATCTTCAATCAGAGGAATCCCAGGAGCGATTTTTTTTATTTCATCCATGTTGGCACACAGACCAAACAAATGGACTGGAATGATCGCTTTGGTTTTGGAAGTAATTCTTTTTGCAAGATCCTCTGGATCTATATTAAAAGTCATCGGGTCTACATCCGCAAAAACAACTTTTGCTCCACAATACAAGACCACATTGGCAGTAGAAACCCATGTAAATGCAGGAACAATTACCTCATCTCCTGGTCCGACATTTAAGGCTACTAAGGCCAGATGAAGAGCTGTAGTCGCACTGGTAACGGCAAATGCATGTTTCACCTGATGCCTCTCCGCAAACAGTTTCTCAAACTCACGGACTTTAGGACCGGAAGTGATCCATCCTGTCATCAAGGGTTCTTTAGTCGCTTCCCATTCTTCAATTCCTGTTACCGGAAGTGAAATAGGAATACTTCGTTTTTCAATAGAACTCATACTGGTCAACTAATTTTAGAAAGATAATTTTCAAGCTTTATCCACACCTGTGGAAATTCTCCAGTCTATGAGTTTCAATAGGCCCTCTCGGAGACCATATTGGTACAAGAATCCTAATTCTTCCTCCGCTCTTTTTCTGGAACCGATCCGATTTTGGACCAATGCTCTAGCATCATCGGCAGAGTAAGGTTTGTAGATTACTTCTAGGCTAGAATTCTTCAATTCCAGAATCAGGTTACATAATTCCCGGATGGAAGTTTGAACTTCAGTCCCGACATTATACATCCCGAATTTCACATCACTTTTTAGTGCTTGAACATTGCATCTAGCCACATCCTCCACATAAATAAAGTCATATGCCTGACTCCCATCACCATTGATGGAAGGAGACTCATTCGCTTCAATTTTATTCAACATGATCGGAACTACACCGGTATAAGCCGCAGTCTGATCTTGATGAGGTCCGTAAACATTCATATACCTCAACCCAATAACTTCCAATCCGTAACGATCATGAAATGCCATTGCCATTGCCTCTCCGGCAATTTTGGTAGCTCCATAGAAATTTTTATTATTGAAAGGGTGATCTTCAGTCATAGGCAATTCAACCGCATCACCATACACCGAAGCCGAGGATGACCAAATAAGTTTTTTGACCTTATGCTTTACACAAGCTTCAAGAACATTGAAAGTACCAGCAATATTTACGTCAAAGGCTGTTCTAGGAAAATCCTTACAATGAAGTAACCACATAGCTGCCAGGCAAATCACATAATCTTTTCCTTTAACTGCAGTATCCAAAATATCGATTTCCCTTACGTCACCTCCTATTGGGAAAATAGTGCATCTGGGATCTTTAAGTTGCTCTTCCAAGTAATCTTTTTTGCCTCTGGCAAAATTGTCATATACCACTACCTCAGCTACTGATTCCTTTAATAGTTCAGAAACCACAAAACTTCCTATAAAGCCAGCCCCGCCAATTACTAGGACTTTTGAATCTTTCAATTCCATAAAATATATATTAATTAGTTCTCAAATGGATGTTTGGCAAGTTCGCCTGCTGCCAAAGGGTGGTATTCACCCACCAATCCCAAGGGTTTCATATGTCGGATATCATGTACCAATTGAATACTGTTGATGGCTTCATCAAGTCCAAAACCATTACCTTCCAAAATATGCTGGTAACTATGTGTATGCAATTCAGTAAACCCGTCGCTAAATTCAATTTCTTCTCCTTCCATCGATAAAGAACGGAAGGTTCTCCCTCCTTTGGCTTTTACAGATTCAGGAAGAGTTTCGGCATTGATACTCAAAAACCACCGAACTCTAGCTTTTTCCAATTCAAGGTACCCAGCAGCACGATCATGAGTATGTACATGCACCTGATTTGTTTTTACTGGTCCAAACACCCAGGTGAGCATATCATAGAAATGTACTCCAATGTTTGTTGCAATCCCTCCAGATTTACTTACATCCCCTTTCCATGAGGTATAATACCAATGCCCCCTAGAGGTGATGTAAGCCAAATCGATGTCAAAAATTTTGTCTTTCGGGCTGTTTTGAATTCGTTCTTTTAACGCAATTATGGAAGGATGAAGTCTAAGTTGTAGAATATTAAAAACTCTTTTCCCATGCTCTTTTTCAACTTCCTTGAGGGCTTCAATATTCCAAGGATTTAAAACCAAAGGCTTTTCACAAATCACATTCGCCCCTACTCTTAACCCAAAACGAATATGGGAGTCATGTAAGTAATTCGGAGAGCAAATGCTCACGAAATCTATCTTTTGGTTAGCTCGTTTTAGTTTTTCCACATGACGATCAAACCTTTCGAATTCTGTAAAAAAATCAGCTTCCGGGAAATAACTATCCATCACTCCAACTGAATCAAATTTATCATAGGAAGCCAAAAGCGTATTTCCTGTGTCTTTAATCGCCTTCATATGGCGAGGAGCGATATATCCAGCAGCACCTATAAGTGCAAAATTTTTCATTTCTAGTTTTATTTAGATAAATGTTGAGCTCTGAGCTTTAAAAATTCAAAGCTAATCAATTAGAGTTTTTTAACAGAACCGTTCAGCAATTGGTATTTTTCCTCTGACTCAGGACAAATAGCAATCCCTTCAGAATTGAAGGTAAGTCTATGGCCATATTCACTCATCCAGCCTATTTGTTTGGAAGGGTTTCCTACCACCAACGCAAATGCAGGAACAGTCTTCGTAACTACTGCACCAGCGCCAATAAAGGCAAATTCTCCAATATCGTGACCGCAAACAATTGTGGCATTTGCACCAATGGAGGCTCCTTTCCCAACATGGGTTTTGGAATATTGTCCCCGACGATTAACTGCGCTTCTGGGGTTAATAACATTAGTAAAAACCATGGAAGGACCCAAAAATACATCGTCATCGCAGGTGACCCCTGTATAAATGGAAACATTGTTTTGGACTTTTACATTTTTCCCTAAAACAACTTCCGGTGAGATCACTACATTTTGACCGATGTTACAATTTTCACCGATTGTACAATTTGACATGATATGAGAAAAGTGCCAGATTTTGGTTCCTTTTCCTATTTCACAACCTTCATCAATGAAGGCTGACTCATGGGAGAAATATTCTTTCATTTTGAAAAATAACTAATGATAGATTGAATGATATATTCTTGATCCTCTTTCAACATTTCAGTATGAATAGGGAATGAAAGAACTTGTTCGCATAATTGTTCTGCTACAGGAAAACTCCCTGTCTTATAACCGAAGGCCAGATAGGCCTTTTGGAGGTGTAAAGGAACTGGGTAGTAAACCATCGATGGCACACCTTTTTCTTGCAAATAATCTTTGAGTCCATCCCTAGAAGCTCCTTGGATCTTAACCGTATATTGATGAAAAACATGGGTCGAATTGCTGGCCCGTTCTGGGATCTGAATATTGGGATGATTTCTAAAAGCCTCATCATACCTGTCTGCAACTTGATTTCTAGAAGCAGAATACCTGTCCAAATGCTTTAATTTAACATTCAGAATAGCTGCTTGGATCGTGTCAAGTCGAGAATTAACTCCGATGGAATCATGGTGATACTTCCTTTTTTGACCATGGTTTGCAATCATTCGGAGCTTTTCGGCAAGATCAGGATCATTAGTGAACATGGCACCACCATCCCCATAACAGCCTAAATTTTTTGAAGGGAAAAATGAAGTAGTTCCTACATCCCCCATTGTTCCAGCCTGCATTTTTCGCCCGTCCGAAAAAGCATATTCTGCTCCAATGGCTTGAGCGGTATCTTCTATTACTTTCAGACCATTTTTTCTTGCAATTTCTAAGATGAATTCCATGTTAGAGCATTGTCCATAAAGGTGGACAGGGACAATTCCTACCACATTTGGCCCAATTGCTTTTTCTAACTCTTGAGGATTCAACTCAAAGGTTCCTGGTAAGACATCGATGAACTTTGGCTTTAATCCAAGTAGAGCAATTACCTCTACAGTAGCCACATAGGTAAAAGTAGGTACAATTACTTCTTGACCTGGTTGAAAATCCAATGCCATCATAGCTATTTGCAAAGCATCAGTACCATTCGCACATGGAATTACATACCGAGCACCTGTATAGGTAGCTAATGAATCACTAAACTCCTTGACCTGTGGACCATTAATAAAGGCAGTAGTAGTAAGAACTTGCTGAATAGCCTCGTCAACTTCAATCTTAATTTGAGAATATTGGGATCCAAGATCCACCATCTGAATTTTTGACATCAAAAATCTACTTACAAACTTGTTAAGAGTACTTTATATATATTAACTAAAAAGCCAATAAAAGCTCCAACAAAAATGGAGAAAATAAGGATTAATGGCTTATTTGGTTTGGATGGACCCAAAGGAACTGCAGCTTTTTCTAACAAAGTGAAAACAGGCGTTTCCTTCTTAAGCTGAATGGCAGTTTGCTCATATTCTTGCTTAAGGGTGTTATAAACATTATAGGCTATATTAAACTCGAACTGGAGTTGCTCCTCCCTTGTCCGTAATCTCTGAGAAATAATTCCTTGGTTAGAATCTCTAAAAGATGCTAATCTCATTTGTGCCTCTTCAAATTTACTTTCTGATTCATTAACACGATCCTCAATAAATTTGAGATTCATCCGCTGTTTTTCAGTTTTGTAATCCGTCACATAATTGATAAGAGATTCTAGAACAAGGTTATTTACTTGCGCTGAAATAAGAGGCTCAGGCATGGAGACTGAAAGTCTAATTATTTTACCTTTTTCTTCAATTATGATCCTTTTCTTAATTTCAGCAATGGCAAACAACTCCTCCCCGGAAAAATTTAGGACTGGTGAAAGTTCCTCATCAACTGGGTCTGATTCAGAAGGCACAGGGTCTGCTGATGAAAAAACACCTAAAATCATTGCTGGGAGGTTTAAAACAAACGAAAGTGATTTCTTTACGATATTCCCTGGCTTTTCCTGGATGTAATATTCTTGAAGTGTTAGTTTCTCCCCGTTTTTAGAAACAAATAAAAATTCTTTGGAGGAAATAGATTTCAAAAAGTCTCGACTACTAATTACATCTGGAAATATATCAGAAGAAAGTGAAAGTTGACTTCCTTGCATCTGACTAAGATTAATTCCAGCAAATCCTGCAAGTGCCCCAAACTGTCCCATTGCGCCGGTCGAATTCCCCTCAGATTCAATAATCACCAGCGCTGAGGACTCATATTCTTTTGCTGTGGTAAAGATGATTAACAATCCAACAACGGCTCCTATTCCTGCAAATAGAAAAAGTCTTTTTTTGTTAGTAAAAACTCTCTTAATTAACTCCAAATAGTCCATATAGACATTTTTTTCTGAAGAAGTATTTGCTGGATCCATTTTTTAACGATTTAAAGTTTTCGCAGGAACTCCAATTACTTTGGTATTATCCATAATATTTTTGGTCACCACGGCTCCAGCTCCAACTATGACATGATCACCTAGACTGATTCCTGGTAGGATAACTGCTCCTGCTCCGATTCGACATTTTTTACCCAATGAAGCATTGCCTAAAATGATTGCACCAGGGCCGATTTCACAATAATCCCCAATCTTACATTCATGGTGTACATTAGCTCTGGTATTAATCAAAACTCCTCTTCCTAATTGAACTTTTGGTCCAATAAATCCAAAAGAGAAAACATCAGCGTTTACTGAATTGCTTTGATTCACTGCATTGGAACTAGAAACAGATGTTAGGACTCCTCCCAATTCCGTGAGGTTTTGATCTAACCGCTCCCGAAAAACCGGATTTCCAACTCCTAAAAAAAAATCAGGATAGGTATTTAAAATACTTTTAAGCTCAGTTTTAGATTTTATCACAGGGATACTTTCAATAACGTCAAGGAGAAGATCGTTCTCATCATAAAAATAGATGGGGTTAGCAGTAAGGTTTTGCTCCTTTAACAAAGCTAATAATTCAAGCCCATGACCTCCTGCTCCTGCGATAATCATGTATTTAAATATCTATTTTGAACCAATTCCATAATGCACAAAGCCCATTGAATCGAGGTATTTTTTGTCATAGATATTTCTTCCATCGAACACCACCTTGTTTTTCAAAAGCTTACCTACAACTTCCCAGCTTGGAATTCTGAATTCTGACCATTCTGTTACCAAAAGCAGCGCATCAGCATCTACCAAAGCCTCATAGGCATCCTTGCAATAGGTCACTTTGTCAAAAATATAGTGGGCTTTTGCCTCTTCCATTGCCACAGGATCATAGGCTTTAACCTGTGCGCCAGCAGCTCTAAGTTCATCTATAATTACTGTAGCAGGCGCTTCCCTCATGTCATCAGTATTAGGCTTGAAGCTCAAACCCCAAATCGCGAAAGTCATTCCAGACAGATCACCTCCAAAATGGGATTTAATTTTACTTGCTAAAACAAATTTCTGTGCGTCATTGACATCCTCGACTGCTTGGAGAACTTTGAGTTCGTATCCGTATTGTTTTGCAGTCTTGATGATGGCTTTTACATCTTTTGGAAAGCACGATCCACCATAGCCTACTCCTGGATAAATAAATTTATTTCCTATTCTTGGATCTGATCCAATTCCTTTTCTCACCATATTGGCGTCTGCCCCTACTCGCTCACACAGGTTCGCGATGTCATTCATAAAAGAGATTTTGGTAGCAAGCATTGCATTTGCCGCGTACTTTGTCATCTCTGCAGAAGGGATATCCATGTAAATAATCCTTTCTCCGCTAAGCTGAAATGGTTTATAGAGACGCTGCATTATTTTTTCGGCTCGCTCATCATCGATTCCAATTACGATACGGTCAGGCCTTAAAAAATCTTCTACTGCAGCACCTTCTTTTAAGAACTCCGGATTAGATGCTACTGCAAAAGGCAAATCAGATTTTCTACCTTTCAAAGCAGCTGAAATAGCTTCTCTTACTTTTTCACCAGTGGTAACAGGTACTGTACTCTTGGTGGCAACAACAATGTAATCAGTCATTTTTTGACCGATTTCTTCTGCTACTGCTAAAACAAACTTCAAGTCCGCAGATCCATCTTGGCCTGGAGGTGTACCAACTGCAATAAATGCTACTTCCGCACCTTGAATTGCCTCACCCAGATCTGTACTAAACTTTAAACGTCCACTTTTATAATTTCTAACGACAATCTCCTCGAGCCCTGGCTCATAGATTGGCATGATGCCGTTTCTTAATTTTTC
>JAHEBE010000035.1 GCA_024642365.1 Algoriphagus sp. | reverse complement strand
TGTTCCTTGAGGAAGGAATAATGCTGGACAAAATACAACTCGTCAACTAGATCAAATTCTGGATCGCTCATTTTGATTTTTAATTGCCTAAAATAACATTTCTCTTATTGACCTCTACCTTTCCACACAAACTTTCCACTCAAAGAATTTAATCCTACCCAGATTACAAAGAAAGGATGGATAACTGAAGTACGAATAAAATCTATCGGGATTTGAACCATTCGATATGTTTTTAAAGGCTCGTTTAAGGCAATGTATTCTGCCAAGATTTTACTCACCCAAACTACCAAAAATAAAATCACGCCTTCTATCCCCCTAGTTAAAAGCCAAATTGATCCAATCCAAAAGAGTTGAATGCCAAAAGAACCTAAGGCCGGAACAATGTGCGACCAAGAGGCATGTGCCCGCCATTTTGAAGCCCAGCGAATTCGCTGCTGTAGGAAAGATTTCCAAGTAAATTGAGGCCGAGTCATAACCAAAGCATTGGGAAGAGTCAGATAATCCAAGCTCTTTACTCCGAACTTTTCTACAACTTTCTTCAATAGAAACTCATCATCTCCGGATAAGTGATGCTGATTCCCTTCAAATCCATTAACTGCTAAAAAGGCCGATTTTCGATAGGCTAAATTTGCCGCACTACACATTAATGGCTTATCCATTTTGAAAAAATGATTGGTCACTAAAAGAATGCTCGACCACTCAATTTGCTGAAACTTGGAAAAAAATGATCCTGAACTTTCTGACAGTACCGGACCAGCTACCAATTGAATACTATCAATTTGAAAAGATGCACAGATCGTTTCTGGCCATTTTTCATTGAATTCACAATCCGCATCCGAGCATAAAATAAGTTCACTTCTGGCAGCCAGCACGCCTGTAGTTATTGCAGCTTTTTTACCAATTCCATTGCTTTTCAGAATCCTGATTTTTGAATCATTCTCAAAAGAACTTTGCAAAAACTCAAAGGAACCATCCTCACTGTGATCATCAATGAGGATCACTTCCAAAACTGCATTTTTTATTTTCTGGATTTCAAGAACCAAGGAAGGCAAGATTTCAAATTCATTTCTAAACGCGATTACTAGAGAGGGCTTCAAATAACCATTAATCCCTTTTTCTGAAAAATCAGCACTCCTCCAGCTTCGGCTAAGCAACCAAAGCAAAAAGAGGTAGAGGAAGGGCCAAATCAGGTAAAAACTTAGCATCTTTTGGGCTAACTTGCGTAGGTGAGTAAAGAACAAGAAAAAGAAGCGAAGGAAAAAATCATTCTTGGGATTGATCCAGGCACGAATGTGATGGGCTATGGCATCATTCTGACCGAAGGAAAAAAATATAAACTACTTCAATATGGTGTGATCCATCTCAAAAAATATGAGACACATGAATTGAAGCTCAAGAAGATTTTTGAACGGATCACAGGCATAATCGAGGAATTCCTTCCGGATTCTGTAGCCTTGGAGGCTCCATTTTATGGGGCTAACGTTCAATCCATGCTGAAGCTAGGTCGGGCTCAAGGGGTCGCCATGGCGGCAGCTTTAGCCCGTGAGATCCCGATCACGGAATATTCTCCTAAAAAAGTGAAGCAATCTGTCACTGGAAATGGAAATGCCTCCAAAGAGCAAGTAGCAGCAATGCTTCAAACACTTTTTAATTTGACCGAAATCCCAAAAATGCTCGATGCCACGGATGCATTGGCTGTAGCACTTTGTCACCATTTTCACGAGGGCAGGGTTCAATCCCGGGGAAGAAATGCTGGATGGAAATCTTTTATCCAAGAGAATCCTGACCGACTCAAGAAGTGAATGGATTAGGGAAAGAAATTTGAATTAGAAATCATACCCAACCGATAATTTAAAGACCCGATTTTTTACGTCTTTGTTGTAATAATTAAGACTCGTGATCCCGATATCGTAACTCAATTGAAAATTAAGACCACCTGCCGCGCTTACCCCCAAACCTACTACACCGGCAATATCCTTTCCCTCAATCCCATCTGTGCTTTTATCAATCACCCCATCTGCTTCATACTTTCTTGACATCAGAAGCGAGAGTTGTGGCCCGGCAAAAACATTTAGAAACTCATAAATATTTAGCCGAACCAGCAGAGGTATATCTACATAGGTTAGTTTTTCGGAAACGACCCCTCCTGTGATGGCAACATTAGTCTCATACCCTTTGACAGAATATTGCACTCCAGGCTCGACTGAAATAAATCCAGTCCCAATCCTATAGTATCCACCTGCATGAAATCCCAATTTTGCATTGTAATTGGTATCAGAAAAATTCCCGGAATTAATCCCAGCTCTTATCCCCGGAAGTTGAGCATACGAAAAGTGGAAAACACCCAGTGAAAAAAGAAGCAAAAGAAGCTTTTTCATAGTTTAAACTTATATTAATTTCAAAATGGAATTTAGCGGTTTCATGGAGTAAAAAGAGATATTTATTCTTCAAAATCAAAAATCTTGGCAAGGATATCTTTAAATTAACCAGCTAAACACCCACGTGGATTTTTAATTTCGAATTCAAACCGTATTGAATTGACTAGACAAAATGGATGATTTTTCAACACTTTTAGAAAAATTTCAAGGAGTATCTGATGAGGCTAAAAAAGCCTTTGCTGGCCGTATGGAAGTTTCCATGGAAGAAAAAGGAACACTTCTGGTCAAGGAAGGTGAAGTCAGTGAATACTTATTTTATGTCGCAGAGGGTTCTGCAAGAAGTTATTATCTCCGAGAGAGCCGGGACATTACCGTCTCTTTCACCTTGGACGGCGAGTTCGTTACTGCCATGCACTCATTTATCACCAAGCAGCCTTCCTATGAGAATATTGAAACATTGGAAAGGAGCAAAGTCCTTAAAATTTCACAAGCGAATTTGAATCAATGCTTTTTAGACTTCCCGGAATTAGAACGAACCTACCGCATGATATTAGAGAAATATTACATTGTACTAGAGGAGCATCAGATATTTTCAAAATTCAAATCTGCAAAAGAGCGCTATTTAGAACTTATGGAGAACCGTCCCAAGGTAATTCAGAAAGCTTCTGTTGGGCAAATCGCTTCCTACTTGGATATGACAATAGAGACGCTTAGCCGAACTAGGGCTAAAATCTAGGATTTTGATTTTTGTCAAGGTCATTTTTTTCTGATAATCAGTAGGTTTGAACCTGAAAAACCCATGACCCTATGAAAAAATTAAATTCGATCTTTTTCGCAATCCTACTTCTAGCTACGATCAGTTGTAGCAGTTCTTCCAATGAACAAACCTTTGATTCTTCCAAAATTGCAAGAGTTTCAGCAGAAGAAGTTGAAGCAGTCGTAGAAGATTTCATCCTGGTTGAAGACGGAGGAATCATTGAAATTCCTGCTGGTTTCTATGAATTAAATACCCAATTGATCATTGACAATAAATCCAATGTCATCATTAAAGGTGCTGGAATGGACCAAACCTTTTTATCATTCAAAGGACTACAAACGGGGGGTGAAGGTGTTAAAATTGTTGGTAACAATATCACTATTCAAGATTTGACCATCGAGGATGCTCCAGGTGATGGGGTAAAAGCGCAGCATACTGATGGCATTACCTTTCGCAAGATCAATGTCACTTGGACAAATGGAGACAAGTCCAAAAATGGAACTTATGCCATTTATCCTGTTCAATGTAAAAATGTGATGATCGATGAAGTAATCGCTTCGCACTCTCGTGATGCAGGCATCTATGTGGGACAATCGGAGAATATTGTAGTGAAAAACTCCCTTGCTTTTGGGAATGTCGCAGGAATAGAAATTGAAAATTCTGACAATGCAGAGGTTTTTGGAAATATTGCAAGAGATAATTCAGGAGGAATTTTGGTGTTCAATCTACCGGGCTTACCAAAGGCGGATGGGGCTCGAACTAGAATTTATAACAATGAGATCATTGCAAACAACCATGAGAATTTTGCCACTGCAATAGGCGAAGGCCCCAATGGAAACACTGTAACCATGATTCCTCCGGGATCAGGCATTGTATTATTGGCTGCCAAAGAAGTGGAAATTTTCGATAATAAAATCCTAAAGAACAAGACATTTGGTGTGGCAATCGCTTCGTATCAAATCACTGGTTTTCCTGCAGAAGCACCAAATTGGTCACCTTATACCATAGACATTTACCTCCATGATAATCAATATGATCGGACTGAGGGATTCCCGGATTTGACTCGTGAATTAGGTCAGTTGGTCAGTATTTACAATGCCCACGGAAAAGCAACTACTCAGGACATTATTTATGATGGCATTTGGGATACCGCTATCAGTGAGAATATCGAATCTAATCCCATGCGAATTTGTATTTCTGAGCCGTCTATGAAAGACCTGTATTTCTCCCGATTCTATTTGATGGATGGAGACGATAATATTGAATCATTTAAAGAATCAGCCCCTTTTCAAAACTGCAAAGTGGAAGTCCTAACTAATACGAGCCAACTCGCCGGAATGTAATGAAGAATTATTCTATTGGTTCATTTCTTTCAACCCTAATTATAGGCTTTTTATTGATTTCAGTTGCTTGCCAACAAGATTCAAAAACTGTTGAAAAAGCGATAGAAGAATTGCCAACCGAAACCGCTGATGGTAATTTTCCTTACAAGCGTCTTTCTACCTATGGTTTTTTCGAGGGTGAGATTAATCAGCTTCAGCCAGCAGAAAATGTTGTCCTCTATAAGCCAGCATCTTCCTTGTTCACTGATTACGCACTTAAAAGTCGGTATGTCTTTTTCCCAAAAGGAAAGATGGCTCAACTGGTTAATAATGATTTAGAATTTCCTGAAGGGACAGTAATCATTAAAAACTTTTATTATCCGATAGATTTTAGAAAACCAGAGGATGCACGTCGGATCATTGAGACGCGTCTTTTAGTTAATTCTTCAAAAGGCTGGGAAGCTTACCCGTATATCTGGAACGAAGCTCAAACGGACGCCGTGTTGAAAGTAGTAGGCGGACAGACTGAAGTGAAGTTTGTGGATTATTCTGGCAAGGATCAGGTGATCAATTACATCATCCCGAATAAAAATCAGTGCAAAACCTGCCATAATAAGTCAGAGGTTATGGCTCCAATTGGGGTAAAAGTTAAACACTTGAATAATGAATTGGATTATGGTACTGAAAAAACCAACCAGTTGGAATATTGGACATCAAATAACAAACTGGAAGGGTTTGAAGGAAAAGAGGCACATCCTTCGATGATCAATTACGAAGATTCTTCACTTCCTTTGAATGATCGAGCAATGGCTTACTTGGATATCAATTGCGCTCATTGTCATAGCAGTGAAGGTCCCGCTAGCACTTCTGGGCTATTTCTTACTTATGATCAAACAGACCCAATGAAGCTAGGTGTGAATAAAACGCCAGTTGCAGCTGGAATAGGTGCTGGAAATTTCAACTTTGATATCAGCCCGGGAAATGCGGATGAATCCATCATGGTTCACCGAATGAACAGCACCCAAGTCAGTGTCGCAATGCCAGAACTGGGAAGAACAACTATCCATAAAGAAGGCGTAGCCTTGATCCGAGATTGGATTAATTCCATGAATCCATAAAAAATGGCTTCCTAAATTTAGGAAGCCATTTTCTTTTTATCCGACGACTTTTTTATCTACATAATCAGAATTCAATAGACCTAAGGCACCCATATACTTGAGTTGAAAACTTAGCACATCTCCAACTTTATACTTGTTAGGGTTTTCGCCAAGGTTAATTATTATCATATCAGAGCTAGCACCTAACAATTCCATATTCGGATCTGTAGGAATCAGGTATTTGGGATCCACATCCAAAACTCCCACGTCTACTATTGCCCTAAATGAACTCTTCCCAAGTAAGTTTTCATCTATTTTTTTTACTTCACCTTGTGGAGTTGGTGCTAATACCCCACTTGGAACAAGTGGTTTTTCTTGCATTTCAATGATCTCTGTGAAGAGCTCCATGACATCACCATGCATGCCATCGATCACTTTTTCTTCGACTATATTCATCCCAAAATACAAGGTCTCGCCTACTCGGAAATGATTGATTCCTTTCGGAAGTTGATGGCTCAACATTAATGGGATTGTCACAGAAGTCCCGGCCGAAACCCAAGGAATAGTTTTATTAAATTTCAATTCAATGATTTGCTTGTACAAGGCTAGTTGGATCAACTTATCGGTAGAAGGCATGATCCCATTGAGACAGTTTAGATTAGTACCTAACCCGATTATTTCAATATTAGGCAAATCAAAAACTGCTGAATAAAAATCCAGCAACTGCTCTCCCATCACTCCTTCGCGAAGGTCGCCAGTCTCCACCATTATTATAATCTTATGGATTTTCCCTTGGAGGACTGCTTCCTCACTGATCCAGGTGATGGATTTAAGTTCACTATTCAGACTAACGTCAGCAAACTGTACCATTTTACCAATATTTCGCTTAGAAACAGGCTTAATATATACCGTTTGGACTTCAGCCTTGATAGACTTAATCATGGCCAAATTACTTATTCGACTGTCGTGAATCTCAGTCACTCCTAGCTCGATCAATTCAGAAAGAAAAAGTCTATTCCCACAAAAAACCTTAGAAACTACCCCCCAAGACACTCCCTTTTCTTCAAACATCTTTTTCAAGAAAAGGTAATTCTCTTTGAGCTTTTTCTTATTTAAAGTCAGGTAAGCCATGGTTATTTTGTTAACCTCATTTCAAGGTATTTATTGGTAAATCCCAATCGCTCATAAAGCTTCTTAGCCGGATTATCTGCCTCCACATGAAGTGCAATTGCTCCATTGGCCATCTCAATTGCTTTGTCTAAAATTTTACCACCTATTCCTTTACCGCGATGACTATCATCCACCGCGATATAGACTAAAATATTTTCCGGGATATATCCGGACATTCCGGTTTTGTTCATTACAAGCACTCCAACAAGTTGTCCAGCTTCTCTTGCCATAACTACAAATCCACCTGCATGAACTGATTGATCCAACGCATAATCCAGACATTTCATAATGTCTGCTTTTGGGTCTCCATACTTTCCCAGATGCTCAAATAGGAAGTCTGCTATTTCTGATTTTTGGAGAAATGTGGCGTAATCAACAGCCGAAAGGGTTTCTAATTTTATCATGTTTTTTTTTAATCTAATCATTTCAATGGTTTTCCAAGACCTGAAAAATGTCCCAGAAAATTCGAAAACGGATCGTTTCTCTTTAAAGTCAATGGGAATTCAAGTATAAAAGTTCGATCCAAAAAGAGGTGGCTTCATACAATTCGGTTTGATCTATCCCCTATCCTACCGAATTCAAATCAAACTAAGGTGTCAATATTTTGGTCTTTCAAATATCAAAAAGGCAAAAAAAAACCGGATCACTCCGGCTTTTTTCTTTTTTGATTCTCAGACATTTTCACTGCTGACGACAGCTGCGAAATATTCTCGATTCATTCGTGCAATATTGGTGAGGCTGATTCCTTTAGGGCATTCAGCAGCACAAGCGCCAGTATTGGTACAAGCGCCAAATCCTTCAGCATCCATTTGAGCAACCATTTTTTCAGCCCGCTCTTTTCGCTCTACTCTTCCTTGAGGTAATAAGGCTAACTGAGAGATTTTAGCGGATGTGAAAAGCATAGCAGAAGCATTTTTACAAGCCGCTACACAAGCTCCACAACCGATACAAGTCGCCGCATCAAATGCTTCATCTGCAATCCGTTTCGGGATTGGAATCTCATTTGCGTCAGGAACACCACCTGTATTCACAGAAACATAACCACCTGCCTGAATGATACGATCAAAAGCCGAACGGTTTACGACCAAGTCTTTAACTACTGGAAAAGCTTTTGCTCTCCAAGGCTCGATAGTAATCGTCTGTCCATCGGAAAACGATCGCATGTGAAGTTGGCAGGTTGTAGTCTGTAAAGGTCCATGGGGATTACCATTGATATAAAGCGAGCACATTCCGCAGATTCCTTCTCGGCAATCATGATCAAAATGCACAGGATCTTCTCCCTTTTCAGTCAATTGTTCATTCAATACATCAAGCATCTCCAAAAAGGACATGTCGGTAGATATTCCATCCACAGGATAAGTGACAAATCCACCTTTATCTGAGGCGTTTTTTTGTCTCCATATTTTCAACGTAAGTTTCATCAGTCTATGAATTTTGTCTTTTTGTTATTTATACGATCGCTGGGTCAACTTCACATTCTCGAACTCTAAAGGTTCTTTCACAAGCTCCTCTTCCTGATTTTCACCAAGGTATTTCCAAGCTGCCACGTATGCATAATTTTCATCGTCTCGCAATGCTTCTCCTTCTGGAGTTTGATATTCTTCTCTGAAGTGACCACCACAAGATTCATTTCTGTTCAATGCATCATCGATCATCAATTCACCCAACTCGATAAAATCAGCCACTCTGTTTGCTTTTTCTAGAGATTGGTTCAATTCCTCGTTTGTTCCTAAAACTTTGACATCTGACCAAAATTCTTTTTTCAGTGCCTTAATCTCTGCTTTCGCTTTTTTCAAACCTTCTTCCGTACGTGCCATTCCGCACTCATTCCACATGATTTTTCCCAATCGCTTATGGAAATGATCAACAGTTTTGGATCCATTAATCTTAAGCAGCTTTTCGATTGCCGATTTCACATTCGCCAAAGATTCTGCAAATGCAGGATGGGAATCATCCACTTTCTTAGGAGGAGTTTGAGCCAAGTAATCACCAATGGTATATGGTGCTACAAAATATCCATCTGCCAAACCTTGCATCAAGGCTGAAGCTCCTAGTCTATTTGCTCCATGATCAGAGAAATTCGCCTCTCCTAAAGCGTAAAGCCCAGGAATATTTGTCATCAAATTGTAATCGACCCATAATCCTCCCATTGTGTAGTGGACAGCCGGATAAATCATCATTGGAGTCTTATATGGGTTTTCACCGGTGATTTGCTGATACATGTCAAACAAATTGCCATATCTAGCACGGATCGCGTCTTCACTATCACGAGCTATTGCATCTCTGAAATCCAAGAATACTGCTTCACCTGTTTCATTTACGCCACGCCCTTCGTCACAAACATATTTCGCGTTTCGAGAAGCGACGTCTCGTGGCACTAGGTTTCCAAAACTTGGATACTTTCGCTCCAGGAAATAATCCCGATCCTCGTCTTTAATGTCAGCAGGTTTAATCTGTTTTTTACGAAGTTTTTCAGAAGTTTCCACAGTTTTTGGCACCCAAACTCTTCCATCATTTCGAAGTGACTCTGACATCAAAGTCAATTTCGATTGGTGATCTCCGGATACCGGGATACATGTTGGGTGAATCTGGGTAAAGCAAGGATTTGCAAACAATGCTCCTTTTTTATGCGCTCTCCATGCTGCAGTTACGTTTGATCCCATCGCATTGGTAGATAGGAAGAATACGTTGCCATATCCACCTGTACACAATAGCACTGCATGGCCGGCGTGTGTTTCAATTGCGCCGGTAATCAAATTACGTGTCACAATACCTCTGGCATGACCATCGATTGTGACTACATCCATCATTTCAGTGCGAGGGTAAAGCTTCACTTTCCCATTTGCTACTTGTCTACTCAGTGCAGAATATGCCCCTAACAGCAATTGCTGTCCAGTTTGACCTCGAGCATAAAATGTTCTCGATACTTGAGCTCCACCAAAAGATCTATTTGCTAATAATCCGCCATATTCTCTTGCAAATGGAACACCTTGAGCAACACACTGATCAATAATGCTGACAGAAACTTCCGCAAGTCGATAGACATTGGCTTCTCTTGCTCTATAATCTCCACCTTTTATAGTGTCATAAAACAATCTAAATACTGAGTCACCGTCGTTTTGATAGTTTTTAGCAGCATTGATACCCCCTTGAGCTGCAATTGAGTGCGCTCTTCTTGGGCTATCTTGGAAACAAAAGGCCTTAACATTATACCCCAACTCCGCAAGGGAGGCAGCAGCAGATGCTCCAGCCAAACCTGTTCCAACCACAATGACGTCGTATTTTCTCTTGTTTGCTGGATTGACCAGCTTACTGTTAAACTTATGCTTGGTCCATTTTTCTGCCAATGGGCCAGCAGGTATTTTAGAATCTAGTATCATACGGGACTATAATTAGCTCAGTGATGTGAAATAGATGTAAACTGGCATACTGGCGAATAATATCGGAACCAGAATGCTGTAAATTTTTCCGAGGCCTTCTATCGCCGGGGAATATTTTTTGTGATTCAATCCTAAAGTTTGGAAGGCACTTGCAAAACCATGAGAAAGGTGAAAACCTAAGAATCCCATTGCAATGACATATCCAATCACCATGAGTTCACTTTGGAAGGCGAAAGAAACAATAGAAAAAAGATCTTTGTATTCTTCACCATCATAGGAAACGATCGGTAAATCACCCCAGTGCATTTGGTACCAGAAGCTCTGCATGTGAATGATCAAGAAAACCAAAATAATTGTTCCTAAAACACCCATATTTCTGGATGCAGACGAACTGTTTTTGGAAGATTTGGTCTCTGCATAGCCTACAGGTCTTGCAGTTTTATTCAATTGCGATAATAAAATTGAATAAATCACATGCCCAATCACGGAAATGTAAGTCAAATAAGACAAGAGCTTTACAGCAGGATTAGTGGTCATGAATTTGGCATAAATATTAAATGCCTGACCTCCATCATTTTTGAACAAAAGCAAATTTCCAGAAACGTGACCTGTTAAAAACAGAATCAGAAAAAGACCAGTTAGGGCCATGATCAATTTCCTTCCTAGCGTGCTACTCAAGGTTTTTGTAACCCAGCTCATACAATTTTTACGATTAAATTAGAACGAATTCGATGAATTAAGTTGCCAAATTTACATTTGGAACTGCTAGCAAACAATCCGAACCGAACTCGAATTCTTATTTCAAAAGGTTCTAAATAAAGACTAATTATTTTGGATTGCTAACAGGGTCGAAACTGAGTGTTTAATTTTATTGTTTGATTTTCCCGTGATTTTCTACTTACTTCCATTTATTTCGTACAAAAGAAATTAGGAGCGAAAATGATCACTATTTCAACTTTTGCGCCGTTATATAGTTTCAATAAAGTAATGAACCTGATTTATATGAAGTTTAAAACCTCACTTGGCCTCCTACTATTTTTCTTTTTCGCAGGGATTTCTTCGAGCTGGGCGACTCACATTCGTGCCGGGGAAATTATTGCAGAGCGAATTTCCGTACAAACCTTAACCTACCGCGTGATTGTAGTGGGCTATACCGACACCCGATCTAGTGTGGTTTTTGGACCAGGTACCATCAATTTCGGCGACGGAAGGGAAGAGCAATTAAATACAGAAAGTGATTTTTCCTTAGTTGAGGCTTTAGGAAATCAAATCGAAAAGAACACGTTTGTTATCACTCATACTTTTCAAGGGCCAGGAAATTACACCATCCGATTTCAAGAGTTTAATCGAAATGATAAAACTTTAAATATGGATAATTCGGTGGATACACCTTTTTATGTGGAGACCAGAATTACCATTGACCCATTTATCGGAGTCAACAACTCACCAGTTTTGACTATCCCTCCTGTAGATAATGGTGCGGTAAATGTCCGTTACATTCACAATCCAGGTGCATATGATCCAGATGGAGATAGCCTTGCCTATGAATTGGATGTGCCAAAGCAAGCTTTTCAAAGAACAGTAAATAACTATAGAAGTCCTGCCTCTAACGAATTCAGCAAAAGCCAGGAGAATGGTACAACACCGGCATTCTTGAAACTAGACCCCGTTTTTGGAGACCTTGTTTGGGATGCGCCCGGTACAGCGGGGCAATTTAACGTTGCCTTCCGAATCAAAGAGTATCGAAAACTAAATGGGAAATTTGAGCTAATCGGCTATGTCGTCCGTGACATGCAGATTATCATTGAAAACTCGAATAATAAACGACCTGTACTTCTATTGCCTCCAGATCTATGTGTGATCGCAGGCACTAAAATTGAAGAAATTATTCAAGGCTCTGACCCAGATGGAGATCAGATCAAAATAGAAGTGTTTGGAGAGCCGGTTGAAATCAATGGTTCCCCGGCAACTTATAAGCCAGAGAAAGTATTTCAGCGCTCCCCCGGAATTGTAAATTTCACATGGCAGACAGTTTGTAACCATGTCCGTGCTAGAGAATATGAAGTACGGGTAAGAATAACAGATCAACCTAGCTCTGGACCAGCATTGGTCGACATCAAAACTTGGAAGATAAAAGTAATAGGTCCTCCTCCTGTTTTTGATGAAATCGTTCAACAAAGCGGACGATCTGTGGAACTGAAATGGGATCCATATGTCTGTGCAAATTCCGCTCAGGAAATGCAAATCTGGCGAAGAATTAATTCCAATCCATATAAGCCCGACAGTTGCGAAACCGGAATTCGAGCAGGATATGAATTAATCGGCACAACCAATATGCAGACCACCAACTTCCTAGATCAAAATGGCGGTGAGGGTCTTGCACCTGGAAACACTTACTGTTACCGATTAGTAGCTTCCTACCCTCAACCAAGGGCTGGTGAAAGTGTGGTTTCTGATGAAATCTGTATCACTATTGATGTGGATGTACCAATCATCACGAATGTAAGTATAGAGGCAACAGATCCTGCAGCAGGCGAAATTTTCGTAAAATGGACTCCTCCTTATGATATTGATCGAACTCAATTCCCTGGACCTTTCACCTATGAACTTTTCAGGCGAACCGGTTTTACAGGAAATGCAAATCAAGTTTCTTTAGGCATAACGGCAGATACCTTATTTACGGATAAAGCCATTAATACTGAAGATTTGGTGCACAATTATAAAGTGGTACTTCTCGATCGGGGAACTCGAATTGACACTTCCACTTCCGCTTCTTCTGTTAGGCTTGAGCCAACTATTATCAATCAAGCAATCGAATTAAACTGGACTTTTAATGTCCCATGGAATAATCTGGTCAGCGAATTCAAACACGAAGTCTATCGAAATCGAACTGATGCCACTGCTCAAGATGCCGCTACTTTTGTCAAAATAGCAGAAGTCGATGTCACTCAAGACGGATTCAAGTTTTTGGATGACGGAAGTTTCAACGGCAGGCCATTGATTAAGGAAATCGAATATTGCTACTATGTAATCACGAAAGGATCCTATAATGTGGCAGGGTTGGTTTATCCTTTGGAAAATAAATCGCAAATCATCTGTGCAAAGCCTGACGATAATCGATTGCCATGCCCACCTGTATTGACTTTTGAAGGTCCGGTTTGCGAAGAATACGTAGCAGATATCGCATGTAATATCAACACCTATTACCATGATCTGAGCTGGGTTCCAAATTTCACCGGAGAATGCGATGATCAACTCAGCGGTTATAATTTATACTTTACTGCCGATGGGGAAGAAGGCGATTACCAATTAGTGAAGAAATTGTCTGCTTTAGAGTTAGAAACTAGAATAGCCGATTTAACCAATTATAGAGGTTGCTATTACATCACGGCTGTGGATCGATCAGGAAATGAAAGTGAACCAAGCAATGTAGTCTGCGTTGAGAATTGCCCTAATTACGAGCTTCCAAATGCATTCACCCCAAATGGTGATGGAATCAATGAGACCTTCATGGCTTTTGATAATCCATTCGCTCAGTGTCCAAGATTTGTGGTTGGTGTCGAAATTTTCATTGTAAACCGCTGGGGTGCAGAAGTATTTTCATACAATAGCCTCGAGTCAAATGAAAATGACGTGTTCATCCGTTGGAATGGTCGGGATAAAAATGGAAATGACCTGCCTGCTGGAACTTATTTCTACTCTGGAACAGTCATTTTTGACGTCTTAGATCCAAGCAAGCAAACCCAAGAACTCAAAGGGACAATCCAAATTCTCCGATGACAAAAGCTCGTTCCATCATATTTTTTGATGGAGTTTGTAATCTCTGCAATGCATCGATTGACTTTATCATGAAACGTGATCAATCGAATCATTTTCTAGTCGGTGCATTGCAGGATGATTTCAGTAAAAAAGTGCTTTCAAACTACCAGGTAAAAGAAAATTACTTAGATTCTTTGGTACTATTGGAGGAGGGTAAAATCTTTTATAAAAGTACTGCCGCACTTCGAATAGCTCGAAACCTCTCTGGTCTTTGGCCTATATTTTACCCCCTAATTATTATTCCAAAATGGCTCCGAGACCCAGTCTATGATTGGATCGGAAGGAATCGTTACCGTTGGTTTGGAAAGAAAAATACTTGCCGACTTCCGACTCCGGAGGACCGGGCAAAATTCCTTTCTGAGTCTACTTATCAAATTAAAATGCTTGGATAATCATCCAATAGATAGGCATTCCCAGGGTGATATTAAATGGGAAGGTAATCGCTAAAGCCATCGGTATATAAAGTCCTTCGTCAGCTTCAGGATTTGCAAGCTTCATAGCTGCCGGAACTGCAATATAAGAAGCACTTGCCGCAAGGATCGCGAAAATAAAGCGATCTCCAGCTGCGTCTGCAATCCAATAACTCAAGATCGCAACTGCAACACCGTTGAACAAAGGAATCAAAATCGCGAAGATGGTAGAGAAATAACCGTATTTAAAAAAGGTCTTCAATTTTTTACCACTTCGAATCCCCATATCCAATAAAAATACCGCCAGGAACCCTTTGAAGATATCTGTGACAAATGGTTTAATTCCCTCAGCCTGCTTTTCATCCGCTATTAATCCAATTACCAAGCTCCCTAAAATCAAAAGCACACTGCCATTAGTAAAGGCATGAATGACAATGTTTTTAAGACCACCTTCTGGCTTTTTATCAGAATATTCCTGCAATAAGATCACTCCAGAAATAATAGCTGGAGCTTCCATTAAAGCCATTACTGCGACCATATGTCCACCAAATGGAACTCCATTCAAATCTAAAAATGCGACAGCTGCAACAAAGGTTACGGCGCTGATTGAGCCATAGGCAGCTGCTATCGCCGCCGAGTTAGCTGCATTTAATTTTCTTTTAAGAATGAAAAAAGTGTAAAACGGAACCAGGGCGGAGAGTGCGATCCCAAAAAGCAAGGCCCAGAAAATACTGAGATCAAAACTACTATGTGCGAGCTCCTGACCACCTTTAAACCCTATCGAAAGCATCAAGTACAACGCAATGAACTTCGAACTACTGGGCGGAATCTCTAAATCGCTTTTGAAACGGACTGCGATAATTCCAAGCACGAAAAACAATAAGCTTGGATTCGTGAGGTTGTTGATTAGTATTTGAAAATCCATGCCGCAAATATTTGACAGAAATCCAATAAAAAAAAGATAATTATAATTTTTTTTTATTCTTAACGATTTTTGTATTTAATTTATTTATGAATATTTCTTTAAC